>JAPUGI010000111.1 GCA_027292925.1 Gammaproteobacteria bacterium | reverse complement strand
GGTTCCAGGCGGCTGTATCGCAATACCAGTGTTTGCGGGAAAGTGAGTGTGGCATCACTGCGATGCAACCAGTTCAGGTATTCGCCATAGCCTGCTTCATCCACCGACATGCCAATCGAATGAGGACCATATTTATCCACCAGGTATTGGCAAATTCCCGCGGACTCAGTCATGGTCAGGTCACCGTCGGTAAATGTTGGCACCGTTCCCAGGGGATTAATGTCGAGGTAGCCTTCATGCATAAATCTCGGTGGGAATTCCATATTAACGAGTTCGTAATCTAAACCCATCTCTTCCAGAGCCCATAAAGGGCGCAGAGACCGGGCGTTGGGGCAGTGATACAGCTTCAAATCGGTTCTCCTATTTATGGGTCTTCAATCCTGACGCGGGATATCCCGAGCGCAACGATCCTTGCGGGGATGTCTCTTAAAACAGGTATCTTCAGCAGGATTTTTGCAATCAGCGGCAGATCAAACTCCTGGTTTTTAAGCGCCCTTGCCACGATATTCTTTTGCAGAACACCCTGCACTCGTTGGATGGACTGTGTGGGTCCCATTCGTCTTCGCTGTACTTCGGCCAGATGCTTTGGTGATACACGGTTATCAAGCAAAGGGCCAGTTAGTACATTGGCGGATTCAACCGCATCATTTATTGCGTAGTTGATACCGACGCCACCCACAGGGGACATAACGTGAGCCGAATCTCCAATCAACAGGAGACCTTCCTTATACCATTGTTCCAATCGATCAGATTTAACCGACAGTAAATGGAGGCTCGAAAAATCTTGAATCAAGTCAACACGATCCCGGAGCCACGGAACTGTCCTGGCAATACCATCCCTGATAGCCTGGATTCCTGCCTTCTTGATTTCACTGAAGTCCCCTTTCGGAAAAACATAGCCGATCTGCCATTCACCCGGTCTCATCAGCAATACGCATAATCGGCCATCAGCAATATAAAACGCTCCGCCGTGCTCGACGTCTTCTGGTTTACTTGGCAATCGCAGCCAGGCCACATCCATGGGCGGGGTTTGAACCTGTGCTGCAAAACCGGCCATCTTCCTCAGCTTCGAAAACCTGCCATCGGCTGCTACTACAAGGTCGCAATGAAGCGTGATCGTGTCCCCTCCCTGCTTTGCCCTGACACCAGCGACACGTCCGTCCTTCTCAACCAGGCCATTAACTGCAGTACTGAACTGCACTTCGAAATTTTCGAATTTCATGGCTTCCTGCAACAGGTAATTGAGAAATATTTCCTGTGGCATCATCGCTATGTAAGGGAATTTTGTTTTCAAACGGCTAAAACTGACGATGTCAAACGATCTTCTCGGTGTATTGATCCTGACGCCACGCATTTTGGCGTGCGTTAGTTCAAGCAGATTTTCTGCAAGCCCGATCTGATCCAGGATTTCAAGTGTTGACGCATGAACCGTATCCCCCCTGAAGTCCCGGTTCAGGTCGGCGTGTATTTCCAGCAGTTTTACGGATACACCTTTACGCGCAAGCAACAGTGCGAGTAACACACCCGCAGGTCCTGCACCAACAATGCAGCATTGACAATGATTTTCCATCTAGAGGCTCGAAAAATACTTACCACCTGAATGTTATCATCTAATTTAATGATGGAGGCTACGATGGTTGATCGAAGACGAAGCAGTTTGGTAGGGGCTCAAGCTCGTTAGAACCTATTTACCATTCTGGCAGTTAACACTATTGGTTCTCCTCGCTAGTACCTGCCCGGATATCGCATCGGGGACCGAGTTTGTCGGCTCCAAGAGATGTGCGTTATGTCATCGACAGGCTTACGTGGATTGGAAACTATCAGACCACAGTAAGGCGATGGCAGTTGCCTCGGCAGAGTCCGTTCTGGGTGACTTCGCGAACCGGCTTGTGAACTTCCACAACATCGAAAGTCGATTTGTTGAACGAGATGGAAAGTTTTATGTAGAAACCATTGGCGCTGATAAAAAATTGCATGAATTTCTCATCCGCTATACCTTCGGCCACTACCCATTGCAACAGTACCTGGTTGAAACAGAAAACGGACATCTGCAGGCTTTGAACGTCGCCTGGGATGCCCGTACAGAAGAAACAGGCGGACAACGCTGGATCCATCTGCAACCTGACGAGAATGTTACGCCGGACTCGCCCTTCTTCTGGACAAGACACCTGCAAAACTGGAATTCACGCTGTGCGCAATGCCATAGCACCAACGTGCAAAAAAATTACGATGCCGGGGAAGGTACATTTGACACCACATGGTCCGAGATCAATGTCGCCTGTGAAGCGTGCCATGGCCCGGGTGCGCTCCATATCGCGCGCGCTCAATCTTCAATTCTCGATCAGGGAAGCGCGCTGGTAAATACACCTGGAAATCTGCAATGGACTTTCAACGAGGGCGAATCCATCGCACAACCTGTTGGAGCGAAATCAGATGACTACATCGATATGTGCGGTGGCTGCCATTCCCGACGCGCCATTATTGGGGAGCTTGATGTTCATACCAACTATCACGATCAATATCAGCTGGCGTTGCTTGGAGAAAATCTCTATTACCCGGACGGCCAGATCCAGGATGAGGTTTATGTCCTCGGCTCCTTTATGCAAAGCAAGATGCATGCAAAGGGGGTGACCTGTATGAATTGTCATCAAGGCCACTCCGGAAAACTGATCCTGCAGGGAAACAATCTCTGCGCGCAGTGCCACCTGCGCCAGGAATTTGACACCGCGAAACATCATTTCCATCCACCAGGGTCATCCGGGGCGCAATGTGTCGAGTGCCATATGCCTTCAACCAATTACATGCTGGTAGATGATCGTCGGGATCATCGATTTGGGATTCCCAATCCTCGCCTGTCGCGGGAATTAGGTACACCCAACGCCTGTAATGTGTGCCATAAAGGATCCACGGCAGTCTGGGCGAGTGACATCCTTGATAATTGGCTGGCTGAAGCACCAGTGCCTGATTCCCATGCCCGTGTTAATGCATTGGCGCGACGCGGTGATCCCACCATGACGAGACCGATGCTGACACTGGTAGCGGATAAATCAACATCCAATATTCTTAAGGCGACACTCCTGGAACAGTTATCTGCATTTCCATCCAGGGTAAGCACCGATGCCGCCGCCGGGTATCTTTCACATCCTGATCCGCTAGTCCGTGTTGGCGCGGTCAGAAGCCTGGCGGCCGCACCACCGCAAGTCAGGTGGCAATTACTATCTCCGCTCGTTAAGGATCCGTCAAGATCGGTGCGCATGGAAGTAGCCGTTGCCCTGTCAACCATACCCGCTGAAATTCCACTTGCCGGGATGGGTTTGTTTGTATCACTGATTAACGAATACAGGGAAAGCCTGGCAAGGTCTATCGACATGCCATCGACCCAGGCGACTCTCGGAAATCTGGAGTTGAATCTTGGCAACCAGACCCCGGCGGAAAAAGCTTTCGAAAAAGCGCTCGCCATCGAACCAGACTACCTACCCGCATTACTCAATCTGGCAGATTTGTACCGCGCTACCAACAACGAAGATAAGGCGACCCAGTTATTACTGCGAGCATTGAAATTTGCCCCTGATAGTGGTGCGGTCAACTTTAGCTATGGGCTATCTCTTGTAAGACAGCAGAAATATGAGGATGCGCTCCCTTTTCTGAAAGCTGCCACAGAGCAACGAGACAGCCTTGCAAGATATGCTTATGTCTATGCCGTGGCTCTGGATTCAACCTCGCAAACCGCTAAGGCGCTCACCTACCTCGAACAAGCCAACTATCAATGGCCCAATCAATATGATCTGTTAATGGCGCAGGTGCTGTATATGGAAAAACTGCACAAGACCGCCGACATCCTGGTTCCATTATCGAGACTGAGTAGAATCGCTCCGAACGCACCCGATGTGCGCAGTCGAATAAAGAGATATATTCAACAGTAAAATAATATCGGTAAAACGAACATGTCAACCACAATCCAAACGATTCCAATCCTGAATCTTGCCATCGCCCTGGTCCCTGTCATTGTGCTTATCGCTGTTCTTCATCGCTGGTCCTTAGATTCACTGCACGCAATGTATGGTGTACTCCGGATGTTGGTGCAGCTGATGTTGATCGGCTACTTGCTCGCTTTCATTTTTGAAGCGGATAATGGCTGGATTATTGGTGCTGTATTAGTCGTGATGGTCACGGCGGCCAGTTGGATTGCCCTTGGCAATGTGCCTGATCAACGTATCAAGTTATTAGGCTACGCACTGGCATCAATTATCATCGCCGGTGGTTTGACACTCTTTATTGTTACCCAGCTGATCCTTTCGCTTGCAACCTGGTATTCACCGCAATACGTCATCCCTCTTGCGGGTATGATATTTGCCACATCGATGAACAGCATCAGTTTATCCGTTGAGCGACTAACAGCAGAACTGGGTCGCGGCGTCAGTTATGAAGATGCCCGTGGCATTGCCCTCAATGCGGCACTTATCCCGATTATCAATTCACTATTTGCGGTGGGGCTTGTTTCCCTGCCAGGCATGATGACGGGGCAGATTCTCTCCGGGATATCCCCCTTTATCGCGGCACGCTATCAGATTATGGTGATGTGCATGTTATTTACCGCCGCTGGATTTTCAGCCATTTTCTTCCTGCTTACCGCCAGGACCTTACTTACTTCAAGGCATTAGATTTTTCAATAGTGTTCACAAGATCACCATGACACACCAGCGCACAATCTATCGCCAGGTAAGCTGAATCACAACTGGCAAGCCAAGCTAAACCGTCAACTTCACCATTCAGCAAGGCTATCGAACTAATTGAGCCTGCAACAATTGCCTTGTCTGCAACGACACTGACACTCAATAAGCTTTCAACCGGCCAACCGGTTTTGGGATTGATCAGATGGCTGTAATGTCTGTTATCAATATCGAAGTAGCGCTCATAACCACCACTGGTGGTGATGGCACCGCTAGATAAGGCAATGGCGGCAATAGCGGTGTCGGGCTCCGTCGGGTGTACGATACCAATGGACCAGGGCTCGCCATTGACCTGCGGTCCAATGATGCTGATGTCACCGCCGAGATTGACAAAACCATGCTCTATCGCACTCGATCTTGCCATCACGGTTAGAGTGTCGGCGACATACTCTTTCACCACTCCACCAAAATCCAGTTCCATTCCCAGCGCTGGTAAATAAACCGTATCGTCGTTTAGTTCAACCTTATGCCAGCCCACGAGTTCGACCAGTGACTGCAATTCAGAGTCCACTGGCAATGACCGCCTGTCCTGGTTCCACACTTTTCGGAGTACACCGGACGTGATGTCAAAAAGCCCATTGCTCTGTTCATAACAAACCTGTGCATAGTGCAAAATGGCGTGGGTTTCCTGATCAATTTGTATTGGGCGCAAGCCCGCCGAATGATTGATGTGGGTAGTAACACTATCTTCGAGATAACGGGAATACTTGTACTCAAAGCGTCTCGCTTCTGCAATGCATTGCTCTGCCACCCGCTCTGCAGTTTGTTTTTTATCTGCGTAAAAGCGTAATTCGCATGGGCAACCCATGGCATGAAAAGGAAACTCATACAATTCCATCTTTAGAACCTGATATCGAAACCAACAGACATCAGCGAAAAATCCAACAAGGCCGGATGCTTAAACTGCGCGTCTGACAATGCATATTTGTCGTTACTGATGTAGCGATCAAGGCTAATATTTACAGACCAGTTGTTGTGTTTAAAAATACCTTTGAGCCCAAAGGTGTAGGCACCATAGGTTGAAAGCCTGTAGTCACTGGATTGGTTTACGATAAGTGGCAGGGTGAAATCATCAATGGCCAGGTAAAAATCTGCTTCTCTTTGGCTGTAGTAACGCAGACTCGGGACAAGCTGGAATTGTTCACTGATATTCTGGTACCAGGCAGTTTGCACCGTATGTGAATGCACACCAAAGTCATCATCGTAATAGCGATAGTCTAGATGCAGGGCACCATCTGGGTTCTCAAAAAACTTTCGATAGCGAAGGCTCAATGCCCATTCGAGCCGTTCATCCGGACGAACATCACGCAGCTTGTAGGGATCAGTCAGATATCCGTCTTGTTTTGTTACACTGAGACCCGATTGTAGTAAAGAAGTTTTATTCAGCACCTGGGTCCAGCTAATGGAGAAAGAGCGGCTGCGCTTGTCTTCTTTTTGAACCCGACCAAACAACAACGCATCAGTCGGCTCAATTTTATCGTCTGAGTAACTTAACCCCAGGGCAAGGGTCGAAAGTTTGTTGTTAAAATCCCACTCACCCGATAGCACGATGGCATCCGCCTCGTAATCATCTTCGTTCGAGTGTGTGAAACCAATGCCGAAACTTGCATTGTCTGTATATCGATTCACGCCAACACTGAGCTCGGTCCGTGAATCTCTGATGGTGGCACCACTCATAATTAATGTTGGTCGGCCATCAATTCCGGGTACCGTGCCCCAGGGCGACGCCCCACTCATGGTTTCATGAGACGCATTGAATGCAAGACTCCAGTTCCTGGCAACCGGGGTGAGTAAATAAAACTGCTGGATATCAATTTCATATCGCTCTTCACTTCCGCTAACGACACGATGGATAGGTACATCGCCTTCTTTATATACTGATGTCTTTAGTGACAATTCGATTTCCGGGGGTTGTGACGCTGAAAATGCTGGCAGTGATAGTGCGGCTGTTGATAGCGCCAAAAGCGGAGAAGGCCTGTTTTTTTTAATCATGGATTAGTTGCAGCCACAACCTGCGCCTGCCACTTCGCTACCACCGGATGAAGCCTCCTTGCTGAAGTAAACCAGACTGTAAAGTTGCGAGCCAAGTTTATCCACTTCAAGTTGCATTTCAGGTTTTGCCAGCGTGCCACGCTGCCAGGGTTTAACCGATTGGCAGGAACCTAAGCCAACCAGGAAAATAAAAACGATGAGGAAGAAGAATCTTTGCCTAACCATCCTGATCTAAAAGCCCTTTGATGTGGTCGCGAATAATGGTCATGTCACCTTGCCTGAAACCGGTGTGTGCCAATGAGATTTTTCCCATTCGACTAATAATAAAGGAACTAGGCATGCCGGGTAACTGATAGGCTTCAGCAACCTGCCCTTCCGGGTCCGTTAGCACCGTGTAATTCACTGGAAAGCGTTTTAGAAACCTGATCGCTTTTTCCGGATCTTCGTCCAGATTGATGGCGATGACTTCAAATTGGTCAGAACCCAGCTCCGCCTGAAGCGCCGTAATCTGTGGCAATGAAATTCGGCATGGCGCACACCAGGAAGCCCAGAAATCAAGATAGACAACCTTACCCTGGAATTCATCAAGCTGAATAAGTTGCGATTCGCCTAATATGGGCAAAGAAAAAGATGGTGCGATGTCACCTTCTGATAAAGCTGTAGCGGTTGCAGAATATAAAAATAAGACCGCTATCAGTAGGATTTTCATCTAAAGGCATCTCGCATTTCTTCATTTTACGCGAATTGTGTAGGTTGGCTATATTCGGAAAATTAGGCGGCACCTCCAGCAGCTGAGCTATCAAGGTGGCTGAGGACACCAGAACCAATTATGGTCTGAAGAATGGCTACCATCTCGTCACGTACTTAGTTAGTCTCTCTCAACATTTTGCGCCAGTAACTCACTCGTGATCAGGGACAGGTGATGCAGGAAAATAACAGCGTTGAGTCGGACAAGGTAATTAAAGAAGAATCCGAACAGCTGGCACTTGGCGAGAAACCACCCTGGGGTATCGCCCTCTCAGGGGGTGGCATACGATCGGCATCCTTTAGCATTGGGGTGTTGCAGGCGATTCACGCCAAGAACTTTCCGCATGGCACCGGCATCAATTGCTTTGACTATCTGTCAACGGTATCCGGTGGCGGATACGCTGGAACCTGTCTCTCCTGGTTCCGAACCAAGTATGGTGAGGATTTTTTCCCCTTCGGTAAAAAACGATCTGGCGACATCGATCTCTCTGTCGACTTTTCGCATGAACCCTGGCGACCGAATGTACCACTGCCCGAAATTGGCAAAAACATCAACAGTTTGATCAACCGCTTTATAAACGGGAAAGAGGATGCGGAAGGGGGCGATACCGGTAAACCAGAACCGGTGCCCGGGTTAAAAGCCGGTGAGGAAGATATCCTGAATTACATCCGTCTTCATGGCAGATACCTGACACCGACCAACAGTCTTGACCTCATTTCAATCGTTGCGACCGTTTTGCGGGGCATGATTGTGTCAGCCTTGTATTACTTTGTGCTTTTTACGGCGGTGATGTTGCTGCTGATCTCCCTGTCCGTTGGCTTTTACCACATCGAATCTGCGCATGTAGCGACAGGCATGCTGCTGAACAACTTCGGCTACCTCCCGCAGCCCGGTGATTTTTCCAGCATCAATGGCTTTGTCGCAATTTTTTCGGTTTTCGTGTTTACAGCAGCTATCGTCTTACTGATGGTGGGTACGGCGATCAAGGTCCTGTCATCTTTTTTGCCGGAACCGAAAGACTACCGGATGAGAAACGGATTTCAGAAAACCGGCGGTTTGTTGTTAAAGACCGCGATGCTGTCTGCAATCGCGTATTCAATCACATTTATCAGCGAGTTCGTCAGTACTTACGGTGTCATCGGAATCATCGGAGGGTTACAGGCATCCTATGTTCAGTTCCGGTCGATGGCAGGGAAATCTCCCCTACTGGCGAGCTATCCAGGACTTGCCAAACTGTCTGTCAGCCTGGCGGCAGGTGTCTTCGTGTATGTCATTTTTCTGTATGCCTTCATTGCCGCTGAGTTTTTGTGGTTGTCCCAACTGACCTTCAAAAACAGCCTCCTTGCGGTTATCGTCTTTTTTTTCGCTTCGTTTATCCCGATTAACTATACAGCCGTCGGCAGGATGTACCGTGATCGATTGACGGAAGCTTTCCTCGCTGACGACAAGGCCATACTTGTGAATCGCTGGATGCCCGCAATCGAGGCCAGTGTGAAGCCGCTTCACGAGCTTTGTCGTTACCCAAATGAAAAGTCAGGCAGGATAATTCGACCCTATCATCTCATTAACGCCAATGCGGTAATGATCAATGACGCCGAGATGCGACTGAAGGGCCGGGCTGGCACCGGTTTTCTGCTTTCACCCATGTATGTGGGCAGCGATGCGACGGGATATGTAGAAACACACCTTTATTCCAACAAACTCACCGTCGCCACGGCAATGGCGATTTCCGGGGCAGCGGCAAACCCCCATACCGGTGCGGCGGGTGAAGGGGATACAAGAAATGTACTCGTGTCTTTTCTGATGACGTTCTTCAACATCAGATTGGGCTTGTGGGGACCTAATCCGGCCTTAAGCGGAAAACGCACCCCGAGGATCTCGTTTCCGGGTATACCAGCACTCTTCGGTCTCGGATTTCATTCGGAAAGCCACTTCCTCGACCTGACCGATGGTGGTCACTTCGAGAATCTGGGACTGTACGAACTTTTTCGCCGCCGTTGTTCTCTGATCATTTCATCTGATGCGGGGGCGGATGAAGATTTCAGCTTCACCGATATTGGCAACGCCATCGCGCGGGCACGGGCTGATTTCGGACTTTCAGTTCGTTTTGATATTGAAGACGACACAACCACCTATGATCTACGGCACCTGTTGCCCGGCACCGCCGGTGACGATCCATTCGCCAAAAAGTTCAATCTAGCGAAGCGTGGTTTCGCACTGGCACATGTTTATTATCCTGCTAAAAACAATGAGCCGGAGATGGTTGGACTCTTGATCTATATAAAAACAACACTCACGCCGTCACTCCCTGCCGACATCTACGGTTACAAGTCCAAACATCCGAGTTATCCGGATCAGACTACCGCAGATCAGTCATTTGGCGAGTTCCAGTTCGAAGCTTACCGTGAACTCGGATATCAGATCACTCAGGAGATGTTTCGAGACGAGACTGCTTGCAGAGAGATAAGCAAGGTGCCTGCGCTACACGGACAAACAATGGATCTGGTATCCGCTTTGGAATAAATGGGGTCAGCGTGAGGTGTCAGAGTAAATTAACTGATCAGTGCCCTTTACCCTGGCACCTTACACTGACCCCTAATCTTCGATAACTAAACAAGTCCGGCCGTACTTTCTATTCTGCCAGAGTTCTGCTATTTAGAGCCTTTGTTTTTGAAGGGGCCGAACATATCAGTACTGACAAATTGGAAAAACGACCAATATTCTGGTTCTACGGCTCTGCAGCTATCGCCTATGGCATTAAAAACAATGCATTCAGCTATCTTCTCCTGATCTACTCCAACCAGGTCCTCGGATTACCCGGGTATCTTGCTTCACTCGCGCTGGCACTTGCCATGGTGTGGGATGCCGTATCGGATTTATTGCTCGGTCACTGGTCAGATAAAACCAGCTCCAGATTGGGTAGACGACACCCGTTCATGTATGCGGCCTTGTTCTTGCTGCCTATCACATTTTATGGCTTATTCAATCCATTCATCGAATTGAATGAAGATAATACGTTCATCTACATATTGGTCCTGGCGATCTTAATCAGGACGGGTACTACCCTATTCGAAGTTCCCAGCACGGCTCTGCTCCCTGACCTGGAATCCGACTATGACCGGCGTAACAAGTGGCTGGCTTTACGTTATGCATTTGGTTGGTATGGTGGTAATGGCCTGCACACCATCAATTTTGCATTCTGGGTCGGCGCTTACGGGGTAGCCGTGCAAACAGGTTACTCCATCTATGGCGTCGCGGGAGCACTCATTATTGCATTCGTCATCGTCATCTCCGCCCTTGGAACACAAAAAGCAGCAGCAGCGATACCCCGCCCAAAAGAAACATTCAAAGTTAGAGAAATTACCCGTGAGATCGCGCAGATACTCCAATCTATCAAGAACCGAAATTTCGCTGCATTGTTTTTTTACGGACTGACAATTGGAATCGCATCCGGCCTGGGTATGGCACTTTACCTCTACAACACAACCTATTTCTTTGGATTCTCAGGTTCCCAAATAGCAGTCACGGGTCTGGCCGTGTTTATCGCACCTGCCATTGCTTATTGGGCAGCACCATACTTCGGGCGTACCTTCGGTAAAAAGCAGGCTGCCATTGGCGCGATTCTGGTCAACATTTCTCTATATCCCATGCCGTATATATTTCTGCTGTTGGGATATTGGCCAGAGTTAGGTAGCTGGCTAGGCTTGTATATCTACACGTCGTTTATCGTTGTCGAAGTAGTCTGCAGCATTATCGGTGGGGTGTTAATGGACTCCATGATGGCGGACGTTGTGGAGGACAGTGAGGTTTCAACGACCCGCCGGTCCGAAGGATTGTTTTACGCCGCCCGCGGATTTGCAGGCAAAGCCATTTCGGCAGGTGGCATCATTGGAGCTGGAACCATCGTTTCCCTGGTTGGATTAGACGGCGTGACCAGCATTGTTGAGGTGACTTACGAAATCCGTTTCGATCTTGCGACGTTCTTTTTGCCACTGTATTGTGGTTTATACCTGATGGGACTGATCATCGTCTCAACTTATCGTATTGATCGAGAGGGCCATAGCTTCAACCTGCAGAAACTATCTGAACGTCATGAAGCAGAAGCGGGAACAGCGTCATAACGGTATCAAGAAACTTCAGGTGAAAACACATATCCTTTATTACGAGCAGTGCTGATGAAGAAGGTGTCAGCAGCCAGATGGCTTCCTACTGATTGCGCCTAAAAAGGCAGCCGTGAGTATGCGAGTTAAAAGACAATTCGCGCTTATTCAACCAACCACAAAAAAGCGTATCGATCTGGGCCTGAAGTTTAACGATAAGGCTTATGAAGGACGGCTAGAGACATCGGGTCCCTTTGGTAGCATGTGTTCGCATCGAGTTCAGCTTACCGAGGTGGAACAAATTGATGCAGAATTGTTGAGGTGGATTAAGCAAGCTTACGAAGAAGCTAAATAACATTCATAGTGTTAGATGTTTTAAAATAAGCTGGAGGAAGTAGATTCTATATTAATTCCCTAAGTATTTGAAATTAAAATACTTATTTAGCCCTATGGGGTCTCTTGGAAGGAAATTTGGCGGAAGAGGTATCCGCCGAATACATGGATAACGTGTTGTATTTTAACGTTACTATTTTTGTGCATAAATTATATCTACACTTATATCTACATTGTTAATCAAAACACTTAGGTTTTATGCCACATATGACATGGGCCATCCAACTTTGTACCAAATTGATTGTGTCCTATAGAATTCTGGCGGCGGCCTACACAACCCTAAACGGCAGCACCGTATAAACAAGCCCTTCGCTGTAACTGCCTAATAGATACTCGTCCTCCTTCAACTCACTCCACTGTGGCATTTTTGAATCCTTGCGACGAGGTTCCCAGGCTTCTTCCAGGGTGAATGAATCAACTTTTAACTTTACTGGTCGCACTACTTCCAGGGTAAAACCACCCCAAGGGTAAAACCGAATGTTTCCGTTCCTTAGCCTCACTCCTATGTTGGTTTTATCCCCCTGGCTGTACTCATCAAGCCGGTAGTTGGTTCTACTACGACTACTGTACATTCATACAGTATATAGGTTGAATCCGGATTCGGCGAAGTTATCTTAATACGGAAGGCAATATCAGCTATCTCTTAACCTAGTGTAGGATATTTGCCATACATCCGGAGCGATGATGGTCTTGCCTGTCCGCTCCGGAGAATTAGCGGCGGTAATTAACTAGCAAAAGCAGTGTTCACAGCTGTCTCGAATCGGCCAGGAGCGGGCATTTTCAATTCTGATGTAAGATCTCCTTTGCGAGTTTCGTGGGCTTTCTGTCAATTTGCCTTTTAGAATCAATGGAGTGATTAGTGCTGGATCAAATATACGAGTAG
>JAPUGI010000110.1 GCA_027292925.1 Gammaproteobacteria bacterium | reverse complement strand
TAAAATAACTTGTCGTATCGAATTGCAGGCATCTGGCAAACGATAATTTCCCATACCTGCTCAAGCAGCGACCACACCTTCTACTTCCAAGCTAAGCATTAGGTAAAGAAGAGGAAAAGTTAACAATAGACTTAATTTTTTCAAAAAATTATAGAAAAAGTTTTGCGTGTGTGAAGTCGCTACTGGTACCCGCTCCCCAGCGAGGGTGGGGGTAACGAGGGTTCGTGTTTTTCATACGCTGCCTTGCAGGAATGGGACTCCTATTTACAAGCCTTGGAAGTAGAAATTCAGGGCTGACATTGAAGACGCGGGGGCATATCTGGGGGCATATTTAGCCACCAACCAACATATTCCCATACAAAACAATAGCATACAGAGCCTATTTGGTTGAGCCTGGCTCCACCAAGTTCGTGGCTTGGCTCACGCCCGATGCGTCGGACCAAGCGAAAACCGCGAGTGGCTTAACCCATCACCACCAGATGATGTTGCTTCTTCCCCTTCTGAACCACATGAAAACGTCCATGCAAAGCATTGTCTTTAGTCAACCACACATCATCGCTGGTTATCTTATTTCCATTCACTGATACCGCACGGCTCATGATCAACTTTTTAGCCTGTCCCCGAGTCACTTCTCCCCGCGGAGTCACCGCCAAACCTGATTCCACCAAAACTTCCAATATCCCAACCTTCTCCGTTTCTATTTTTAATGATGGCAATCCATCCAGAGCCAGTTGATCCAGATCACTTGCAGAGAGTTTATCCGGGCTATCGGAAAACAATGCATCTGTAATTCGGAGTGCCGTTTCAACTCCGTTCTCACCGTGAACAAGTCTCGTGACTTCCCCGGCCAGGAAAATGTGCGCTGTACGCATGCCAGGATCCTGGTCATGTGCATCCTGCAACCGGTTCAACTCAGCCTGATCCAGGAATGTGAAGATTTTTAGGAAACGCATGGCATCTTCATCTGCACAATTTCGCCAAAACTGGTAAATACTGAAGGGAGATGTTTTCCCCGCATCCAGCCACACTGAGTCACCGACGCTCTTACCGAACTTGGTTCCATCTGCCCTGGTAATCAGCGGATAGGTGAGGGCGTAGACCTGTTTTCCTTCCATCCTGCGAATTAGATCCATACCGCTGATAATGTTGCCCCACTGATCACTACCACCCATCTGTATAGAACAATCGTATCGTCGATGAAGTACCAGGAAATCATAGGATTGCAGAATCATGTAACTGAATTCGGTATAGCTTATGCCGAGCGAATCATCTTCCAATCGGCGCCTCACAGATTCTTTCTGCATCATGGTATTGACGCTGAAGTGTTTGCCAATATTTCGAAGGTAGTCAATTACCCCTAGTTCTTGTGTCCATTCAATGTTATTCACCAGGATCGCTGAATTTTCGCCACAATCAAAATCGAGAAAATTGCTTGCCTGAGTGCGGATTTTTTCTACGAAATTCGCGACAACCTCGGCCGGTTTCAGCTCGCGCTCATCAGCCCTGCCCCCGGGATCACCAATCATTCCTGTAGCGCCGCCCACTAGAAGTATCGGTCTGTGTCCTTGCAACTGGAATCGACGTAAAGCGAGTAATGGCACAAGGTTACCGACATGGAGACTGTCAGCAGTAGGGTCAAATCCACAGTAGACGGTTCGACTTCCGGACCCGAGGTGTTCGGCAAATGCATCTTCGTTGCTCACCTGGGCTAACAGCCCAAGATCACGCAAATGCTCGAGGAAATCCGGTTCTTGTGTCATTGATTATCGCCTCGATTATCGCCTCAGTTCAATTGATCTGCCACCTGCAGACTCTCGGGGATCAGGACTGAAAATGAGTTTGTCGATAGAAGCCTTCTCATGTACCCTTCGCCTCCCAACACCTGGCACCAGCAATTTTTGAAATAACTGTATTTGGCAGACGCGCAAAAATACAGGATATCGACAGAATTACAAGTAAGCCTCAGGAAATCTGATCTAAAGCGCCAAATGGGTGTTGAAACCAAAGATACCGTTAATTCTTCCATTATTTCTATATTTTTTATATAGTTAGCGGTAGTTTGTAATAATTTACAGTAATTTTACCAGCTATGCTTATGCTTTTATGACTACTTATCCAAAAACACACCTAAAAGGGGCAATAACACTCGCGGCATTTCTGGCCGTGATCATCACGACCCTTCCCGCCAAGGAAAGCGCAAAAACAGCAAGGGTGCCTGTTTCTCTCTCAATTGATCCGCAACTGGTGTCAACATCACTACCGTTGCAGAACGAAGACCCTGCGACTGAAATCGAGGCTATTCCCTGGACGAGGGTGAAGATTCGTCCCGGTGACAATCTGTCGATAATATTCAAGCGGATGGGCCTCAGGGCCGCTGATCTACAGGCCATCGTTGATATCGGGGCCGATGTATCAGTTCTCAGGAAGATAATTACGGGTAAAACACTGGGTTTAAAAATTTCAAGTGAGAAACAGCTCCTGGCGCTTCGCTACGAGAAAAACGCGCTTGAAAGCCTGCTGGTGGCGCGAGCGGGGAATACATTTATTGCTTACCGCGATATTTCCCAACCCGAAGTCATTACTGCTTTTCAAACTGCAAGAATTTCAACTGACTCCCCCTCCCTTTACCATGCCGGAAAAAAGGCTGGTCTGTCGGACAACATTATTATGGAACTGAGTTACATCTTCCAATGGGATATCAGCTTTGCCCTTGACCTGCGCAAAGGAGACGTATTTGCTGTTATTTATGAGGAAATTTATGTCGACGGTGAGAAGGTCAAAGAAGGAGACATACTTGCCGCATATTTTCAAAATATGGGAAAGACTTATTCCGCTGTTCTTTTTGAGGATGATAACGGCCTAAAAAACTACTATACACCCGAGGGACGTAGCTTACGCAAGGCATTCATCCGTGACCCGGTGCATTTTTCGCATGTAAGTTCAAATTTCAACCTGCGCCGATTTCACCCCATCCATAAACGTGTGATGCCACACCTGGGGATCGACTACGCGGCAAACAGGGGAACTCCTGTAGTTGCAGCGGGTGACGGCAAGGTTACGATTGCAAGACAAAACAACGCTTCTGGAAAGTATGTTGTCATCCAGCACGGACAGCAGTATACGACCAAGTATCTGCATCTCTCGTCCTTTGCAAAAACGGTACGCCCGGGGAAAAATGTTGCCCAGGGTCAGACCATTGGTTTTGTCGGGGCAACTGGCTGGGCTACCGCGCCACACCTGCATTTTGAATTCCTTGTAAACGGAGTACACCGGAACCCAAAAACCGTAAAGTTGCCAAAAGCAAAACCAATCCTGGCAAGCAACATGAATCGCTTTAGAGCCAGCACGGCACCGATGTTGTTACGCCTGAGTTCAATCGTTGGCAGCACGACATTTGCAAACGCTTCACAAAAGACTTCCAGAAGCGATGGCTAATTACAGTGAAAAATGCAGGCTGGAAACCTCCGATTTGAGTCCCTAGATAGAGAATGAATTGCCACAGCCACAGGTGGTTGCAGCATTTGGATTAGTAATGACGAACCGAGCGCCCTGCAGATCTTCCTTGAAGTCTATTTCAGCACCAGCAAGATACTGAAAACTCAAGGCATCAACCAAGAGAGTAACTCCACTGTTCTCAATACTTGTATCATCTTCCTCGACATCTTCGTCAAACGTAAATCCATATTCAAACCCGGAACAGCCCCCTCCCGTAACAAATACACGAAGTTTGAGATTCTCGTTTTCCTCTTCCACTATGAGCGATTTAACTTTATACGCCGCAGAATCGGAAAACGTCATCTTCATGGGTTCAAATGTGGTTGGAGTGTCGGTCATAACACTAATATTAGGTCTTCTTGGCTCTATTTCAACCGGGAGGGCAGATAGAAATCATCTTTGCTTATGCTGATTTGCTTTTTACCGCGGCCACCGTGGTCGGCTTCCTTGATTCCTGCTCCGTCGGCTGACGGTCGGCTTCCGATGCCTTGGCTTCTCTCCTACCGTCTTTCATATGCACAAGATTGCCGTCCACGCGGCTACCCATAACCATTTCAATCAGGCTGTAATAAACATTACCCTTCACTTCTGCCTTAGCAGCTAACTCCAAGTGCTTGTCCGATCGGATATCCCCATAAACTTTTCCATTTACGATCACATTTGGAACTCGTATTTCGCCTTTGACACGACCCTTTTCACTGATAGTGACCACCGCCTTTGAGCCTGCCTGAGCGTAGATGTTCCCCTTTACAATACCGTTAACCAGAAGTTGGTCACTGAAGTGAACATCCCCGACAAATTCACAATTGGTAGCAACCAAAGTTATTCCTGACTCGGCCCTGTTATCCCTACCTCTGTTAAACATTATTTATCCTCCACTCAATTGCCAGTCGAACTTCTTTTCAAGGCGTTGTCCATTTCTGCCCGATGACTTGGCAATTATCATCACTTCTTCAGGTACGAATCCATCTGGCACTACCAACTCACCATTAATATTCTGAAAATATCGAAACCTGAATCCAATTCTTGTTTGTTTTGCGTCATTCAACTCGCTCAATAATAACTGCCTTTCGCTTTCACCTTCCCTGCCCAGCAGTGCTATTTCTACACCACCTTGAACATAGTCATGTTTATCAACCACCTGTGTTAAAAGCAGGCTGTATTTGTATTTGTTGGGCTCTCCGGTGTTTTCCACATCCAGGCGTTCGATTCGCAATCCCTTCTCTTCGACATTGGGAACCATGACACCTTTATAAAACCTGATTTCTTCATTCAACTGCGCAATCTGATCCTGTAGAACTTCTACAGTGTGTCGTACTTCTTCATTAGCTCTGGTATCTACTTCACCACCCAGTTTAAGATCGGCCACTTCCTGCCGCATGCTACTGATCAATCGATTCGCCCCGGTTAATTGAGCCTTGATCTCATCTTTTTCCTTCACTACTTCAACTTTCGTTGCAAGGCCCTGGCTCATGCCATATTCATAGGTGAGAAAACTGAACGCCATCATGGCAATCAGGAACAGGCAAAAAATCCCGGCCTTGTACAAGGGTCGATGCGGTACGACCACCATCTGATACTGTTTGCTTCCTTTAACTGCAGCCATGAATCTTCGGACTGTTTTGATATGGGCGAACTATCTTACCAGAAATCGTAATAATCCCGACTTTTCCGCCTAAATCACGTTTCTTCTATGTCTTACGGGGTTGCACAACCAATTTCCTGACTAGATTCCAACTTTTGTGATCTCTCATCTAGTTAACCCGAATAATAGTCACTGCAGCCCGCCAACAATAGATAGTGAAAACAAGCACTCACGAAGGAGCTGACCCCTTCGATGCCTGAACTAGTTAAGAAATTCGCGCTTTTACCTGTTCATGACATATCCTGTCTCTTCGCTAGTAAGCGATCAGCGGGAAATGAACCAACAAATAGCTGGCTCCTGTCTTAATCCGTAAAGTCGATTAATGGACACACACACTCCAAAACGGTTAGATAATGACAACAACTACGCACGAAGGAACCAGCCCCCTCGATGTCTGAATCTAGGCAAAAAATAGCAAGATTAATAGAACATCTCTCGATACGCACATTCAGACGACAATTGGCGTCAATTGACTCTACTCCACAATTCGCATTGCTTGGAGTTGCCTCGGGGTTAGTGACCGGAATAGTTGTCCTCGCTTTCAGGAAATTGGTGGAAATCCCTTTAGATAGTTTTCTGCCGGGTGGGCCCGAGAACTTCGAGGGATTAGGCGTGTATTACTATTTTCTGTTTCCGTTTACGGGCGCCCTTGTACTGGCTGTAATCCTCTCCCTGGTAAAATCGGATGTAAGAAAGGTTGGCGTGGTACACGTGCTGGATCGTCTGGCACGGCACCAGGGGCATCTTCCCGCTCGAAACCTGCTCACGCAATTTTTTGCAGGGACTATTGCCCTGGTCAGTGGCCAATCAGGCGGAAGGGAAGGTCCCGCTATCCATCTGGGGGCCGCTGGAAGCAGTTTACTTGGACAATCCCTGGGATTGCCAAACAACAGTATTCGTGTACTCGTCGGTTGTGGTGTTGCAGCTGCCATCTCAGCCTCTTTCAACACGCCCGTAGCCGGTGTCATCTTTTCCATGGAAGTTATTATCATGGAATACACAATTGCCGGTTTTATCCCGGTCATTCTTGCAGCGGTAGTCGCTGCTTTGATCCTGCAGTTATTTTACGGCTCTGTCCCGGCCTTCGACGTGCCGCAAGTTTCAATGGGATCATTTACTGAATTGCCAATCGTCCTGGTAGAAGGCGTTCTCATTGGCAGCATTGCGGCCGTGTTCGTGAAAGGTATTAAGGTGTTATTCCAATACGCACCTTCACAAATATGGCTACGTATGATGATCGCTGGCACCGTTACCGGTGTATTCGCCATGCTGGTTCCACAGATCCTGGGAGTAGGCTATGACACAGTTAACTCTGCCCTCATCGGTGAACTGTCTTTTGGTGTTCTACTAGCAGTATGCATCTTTAAGATCCTTGCTACTGCCACTACTGTCGCCATGGGTATGCCGGTAGGCTTGATTGGGCCAACTTTAATCATAGGCGCCTCAGCTGGCGGGCTTATGTGGATGGCGGCGAGTTTTATCTTTCCGGAACTATCGTCCCCCGCCTTCTACGTTATGTTAGGCATGGGAGCAATGATGGGAGCAGTGCTGCAAGCACCACTGGCAGCGCTGATGGCTATCATGGAGCTGACCCACAACCCCAATATCATACTACCGGCTATGCTGGTGATAATTGTTGCCAATATCACGGCAAGTCAGCTATTTGGATTGAAATCAGTTTTCGTCACCCAAATGGAGTTAATGGGTCTGGAATTCAGACAAAACCCGCTGTCCATGGCCCTTAACCGCGCTTCCGTGGCGAGTATTATGGAAAGGAACTTTGAAAGAGTCCCGGCCAGTATCAATCTGGACCAGGCTCGGAATCTGGCAGTTGGTGGCTCGCATTGGCTGCTGGTTGACGTTGAGAAAACGCCCGCATTTATTCTTCGTACAGAAGATCTGGCTACTTTTCTGGAAGGCTACGAAGAAGAAGATGTAGGCCTCGCTGAAATACCCGCTACACGCAAGGACGTATGTCCAATCCTTCTACAAGCCACCCTGAGCGAAGCCCTCGATTTACTAAACGCCAGGGGAGTACAGGCATTGTATATCAATCGAATTACTGGCCCCCTGATGGATTCGCCCGTGGGCATTGTAACCGCCGAAGATATCGAATCTTTTTACCAGTCTTAAAGTTTGAATTGCAGCGGACTGCTTGTATTGGAGAGTTGAAATGCCTGCATTGAATGTAAATGGAATGAGTGCTTGAATGCGCCCTGTTTTTTGGGGACCTGCCTGAGGAAGAATGATGACACGATCTGAAACTCTGTTTGAGGAGGCTCAAAAATTCATGCCTGGGGGGGTTAACTCACCTGTACGGGCTTTCCTGCGGGTGGGGGGTAATCCGTTATTCTTCAAGAAAGGTAAAGGAGCGTATTTGTATGATGAAGATGACAGGGAATTTGTTGACTACGTAGGCTCATGGGGTCCAATGATACTGGGTCATGCTCATCCCCAGGTAATTTCGGCGCTACAAGATGCTGCTGAAAACGGCCTCAGTTTCGGCGCCCCCACTGCAATAGAAACTGAGCTGGCAAAGAAAATCTGCAGCATCATGCCCTCCATCGAAATGATACGCATGGTCAACTCGGGCACTGAAGCAACCATGAGCGCAATTCGGATTGCCCGCGGATTTACGGGTCGAGACAAGATCCTCAAATTTGAAGGTTGCTATCACGGACATAGTGATTCCCTGCTCGTAAAAGCAGGTTCCGGAGCACTGACATTGGGGGAACCTGATTCCCTCGGTGTTCCCAAAAGTTTCGTTGAAAATACCCTAACACTTGAATTCAACAATTCAGACCAGGTCCGCGATATCTTTACCCAGGCAGGTAAAGAAATAGCCGGGATTATTGTTGAACCTGTCGCCGGAAACATGAGCTGCATTCCACCGGAAGCAGGGTTTCTGGAATGTTTGCGGGAAGTCTGTGATGGATACGGGGCAGTTCTCATTTTTGATGAAGTCATGACCGGCTTCAGGGTCGCCCTGGGAGGCGCACAGAGCCTATTTGGTATCGAACCCGATCTCACCACTTTGGGTAAAATTATCGGTGGCGGCATGCCCGTGGGAGCTTTTGGTGGTCGCAAGGACATTATGCAAACCGTCGCACCACTTGGCGGTGTTTACCAGGCTGGAACGCTTTCAGGAAACCCAATAGCCATGACTGCCGGACTGGCGACATTGGATCTCATCGAAGAACCGGGGTTTTTTGACACCCTCACAGAAAATACCCTAACTCTTATGATGAGCCTTCAATCCCTTGCAGAAGATTCAGGAGTCCCGTTCTCCACAAATCAGGTTGGGGCCATGTTTGGCTTCTTCTTTTCCGGTGTGGATCAAATTACCAACTTCTCCCAGGTAATGAACTCAGATATGGTCGCATTCAGCGCCTTTTTTAACAGTATGTTGCAGCAGGGAATTAACCTTGCCCCTTCACCATTTGAATCCGGGTTTGTTTCTGCCGCACATGGTCAAGTCGAATTCGATAAAACCCGGGCGGCAGCATCCGTTGCATTTGGCATCCTCAAACACGGCAAATAAAGCCCATGAAAAAGTACGATGTTTACGGTATCGGCAATGCGCTGGTTGACACGGAATATGAAGTTGACGATGAATTCATTGCTGCCACCAGGTGGCAAAAAGGGATCATGACCCTGATTGAGGCCAATGACCGCGTGGAGCTTAAGCACTTACTGGAACAAGAACACGGACACAAGGTGATAAAGCTGGCTGGTGGCGGTTCAGCCGCAAACACAATTGTCATCGTCGCCCAACTCGGCGGAACAGCTTTTTATAGCTGCAAGGTTGCCAATGATAAAACCGGCGATTTTTTTGTGAAGGACCTTGCCAGCGTGGGCGTGGATACGAACCTGACACAAGACCGCGAGCCCGGGGTAACCGGTGAGTGTATATCAATGGTAACCCCTGATGCGCAGCGGACCATGGCTACACACCTCGGCATTACACAAAGTTTTTCTGTCAAGGAACTTATCCCCGGGTCACTCGAGAACTCAACTTTTCTGTATATCGAGGGCTACCTGGTGAGTTCACCGTCTGCATTCGAAGCTGTTCTCAAGGCTCAGTCAATAGCCCGGGAAGCTGGTGTTTCAGTCTCATTGACTCTATCGGACCCAGTCATGGTTGAGAACTTCAAAGATAAGTTTGACAAGGTCGTTTCCCTGGGCGTTGACATGCTTTTCTGTAATGAAGATGAAGCAAAATTATGGACAGGTACAAAAACCCGGGAAGACGCTATCAGCATGATCAAAAATGTTTTTCCAAAATTTGCTATCACATGCGGTAAAGACGGCGCGATTGTCTCTGATGGAAAGGAAACATCCCTGGTACCTGGAGTTCTCACGACTCCGCTAGATACCACCGGAGCTGGCGACATTTTTGCCGGTTCATTCCTGTTTGGTCTGTGTAGAGGACAATCGTTCCAGGAAGCTGCAGCCCTGGCTAACCAATTAGCCTCGCTGTTGATTTCAAACTTTGGTGCAAGACTACCTACTGAAATCGTAGAGGCGCATCTAAAACAATCTTTTCTCCAGGGAAACTAAAACAAGCCGAGCTGCTTGTCAGTAATCTCTTCCAGTGATGAAGATTTAAAAAACAGGATCGCATTAGCAATCGGCGAAAGCTGTTTATCCACATAAAACTGATAATCAATGGGAGATTCCCGATACAGCCTCGGTTCCGGACCACTGAGGGTCATCACGTATTCCACCCAGCTTCCGCCAAAATCGTGAACGTCAGGTAGACCGCGAGCTCGCCTGATCTCTTCCGATCTACGTGCAGCGCGAACATGTGGCGGCACATTTTTCTTATAGTCATCTAACTTCCTTCTTAACCGCCGCCGAAGAGTGAGCTTGTCATCACATGCGCCGCTGTATACCGATTCAACGGTAGTATGGATATAGTCTTCATAGGGGCGATCCAGGAAGATTAAACGATACAGCTCCTGCTGGAATTCCCTGGCTAATTGACACCAATCACTGCGAACGGTTTCCAGTCCTTTGAATACAAACTGGGGGCAATCACCTTCGCCAATAATCATTCCTGCGTAACGTTTCTTACTCCCTTTCTCCGAGCCCCGGATCGTTGGCATCAGGAAACGATCAAAATGGGATTCGTATTCAACTTCAAGGAAACTTTTCAGACGAAATTCATGTTTCAGGTGGTCATGCCACCAACTGTTCAGGAAATCCGTCAGCTTCTGCCCCAGCACGTCGGCACTCTCTTTTTCCTGTTCTAAAAGGACGAAGACAGAATCCGTATCCCCATAAATAACCGGATACCCCTGATCTTCGATCAGATCCCTCGTCTTCTTGA
Source organism: Gammaproteobacteria bacterium (assembly GCA_027292925.1). GTDB lineage: Bacteria > Pseudomonadota > Gammaproteobacteria > Pseudomonadales > Azotimanducaceae. The sequence continues at coordinate 4,582 of JAPUGI010000110.1, read as the reverse complement.
GATTTTCATGCCCTCGCATGGTGATCGAACTCACCAACCTCGGATCAAAAAATCGACATCCCGGTGTTCCTAGAACGCCGTAGAAAGAGTTCATAATGATCTTAATCGCCTGGGAATTTGCAGCCTCGCCTGCCTGCTTGGCCTTATCTCGTTCACGCCATAGCTCTTCAATAATGGTTGGCAGAATGAATCTTTCCCTTGAAAATTCCCCTCCCATGAATCCCGGAATAGGATCAGAGCCTGGGCAGACGAGCGCCAGGGGGTCCACATGAAAAGTACGGATAATACTCGGGTACAGGCTCTTGAAGTCCAGAACAACAACGTCATTGTAAAGTCCGGGCTTCGAATCCAGTACAAACCCTCCGGGACTTCCTGGGCCTGAATCGTCTTCAACAACCGGAGCAACGTATCCTTGCCGATGTAACCTGGGCAGATACAAAAAATCGAAAGCAGCCACCGACCCACCGGCACGGTCCATATCCAGACCTGTCAATCGCGATCGCTGCACAGCAAAGTCGATCAGGTTGGTTCGTTCAAAAATCTCCAAAACGAGTGCACAGTCTTCAAGGTTGTACTCGGCCAATGCTTTCTTATCAGTGATGTACATATCCTGAATTTCACTGGCCCGGGCATCCACGTCATCCACCAATTTCCCCCGACCAAGTATTTCTCTTGCTACATAATCAAGTGCGAAACTCTCGAAATGATAGGTTGCGGTTCGCAATAACTCGATACCATCCAATACGACTCTTCCCGGAACCAATGCATAGTTACGATCCCTACCCCGGCTCACTGTCCGCCACTTTACCGTCTCATTGTTACGGCCCAGGTTGAAGTCAAGGTTGAGTGCTTCACACCTTTTTTGAAGAAACCACAGGTCGAAGGCCACAACACTCCAGCCGATAATCACATCAGGATCTACTATCCCCAACCAGGTCAAAAATCTCTTGATCAGGGTGGACTCATCCGGACAGTACTCCATATACTCCAGTGGTACCCGATTCTCATCAGACACCATGAACACCTTTTTTAAGTCGTCAGCATAGATCGCAATGGAATAGAGGATGTTCTCTGTATAGGAAGTTTCAATGTCAATGGAGACTACTTTTAGGTTGGGTGTATATTCCGCGGCTCCAAGCCTGGGGTTGCTGCAGTCAACAAACCCGTTCCGATTAACAAGTTCTCCGGTGACCGACAATGAACCTGTGATAAATCTTTCCATCAGGAACCGATCGGTAGGCCTGACGTCCGATTCATATAAAGAAATGTCCGTCGACTCAATTCTGGAGCGCGCAACGTTAAGCAACTTCTGGGTAGGAAAATAGCACGCTACTGCAGGTTGGTTTTCATTTTCTGTGAATGTATTGAGCTCCAGCTCCACATGACGCCAAGAAAAGTGATTACCCAGCTGCTTAGCCACCCTTTCAAGGTCAGTTCGATGAATAAAAAATACAGATTCCTGTGATGAAAGCTGAACTCGAAGGGGACCGCTTTCCGATGCGAGCCAGTAAACCAATTCCTGGCTGCCGTCTTTTTCCATCCACTGCCTGCTGAGAATGAATCCTTTGGTTACACTATTTTCCATTCGTAATTCAGATGGTGCTGTAATTTTCTTGTGTCCTGATATTCGATGTTTTGTAGCCAACGCTGCGGCGGATGTTACTCCCTGGCCAGGATAAACGGTCGCGTCGGGTCATTCGTTGCAAACATGTCGATATCGACTGCAAACGCCTCACGCATATTATCCCGGGTGAGAACATCAAGCGGGAGCCCCGACGCCAGCAGTCGTCCCTTCGACAGTAACAACACTTGTTTGGCAAAACGAAGCGCAAGATTGACGTCATGCAAAACAACCAGCACCGTCGTCCCTATATCGGTGATGCGTTTTAGTGTTCTAAAAAGCGCCAGTTGATGTGACAAATCCAGCGCCGCCGTTGGCTCATCCAGGAACAGACACGCGCGCTCCCGGGCATCCCATATCTGGGACAATACACGGGCAATCTGCACCCGCTGTTTCTCCCCTCCGGACAGCGTAAGATAAATACGCTCCCTTATATCTTGTAGCTGCATCTCCGCCATGACCTCATCGACAACCACCTGGTTAACCCTCATCGTCGTCAGGTGTGGAATCCTGCCCATCTGCACCACTTCTACTACGCGGAACGGAAAATCCAGCGCCGCGTCCTGTGGCAATATCCCGAACCTTATCGCACGGGTCTGCAGCGAGAGCGCATAAACATCCTCATCATCAATAAGCACACTGCCGCCGCTGGCAATCGATTCTCCATTCACCACTTTTAGCAGACTGGTTTTACCGGACCCATTCGGTCCCACGACAGCAACGATTGAACCCTGCTGCGCCTCAACTGAAATACCCTGGAGCAGCACCGAATCATCGACGACGTAGGACAGATTGGAAACCAGAATACTCAAAGACCCAACTTGCCTTTTTGTCGCACGATCAAATAGATAAAAAACGGCCCGCCCAGTAAGGCCGTGATAATACCCACGGGCAGCTCTGCCGGACTAAATACCGTACGACTTAATGAATCGGCAAACAACAACAGTATTCCCCCCAGTATTGCTGACCCGGGGATCACCACATAGTGATTGGACCCGAGGCTCAACCTGATCAGGTGAGGGACTACCAGGCCGACGAAGGCAATTACGCCACACAGGGCTACTGATATACCGGTTGCCAATGCAGTCAGTATGACTATCTCAATCCTCAAGCGCGCAACTGAAATACCTAGATGGCCAGCTTCCCTGTCTCCCAGGGTTATCGCATTTAGCTGTTCACTTCGGGTTAGGAAGACTGCGATTATGGGCAGGATTGATCCTGCAATTATTACCGCGGTCCAGTCCGCTCCGTTTAGGCTGCCGAGAGCCCAGAACGCTACCGATCGAAGTTCAATATCGCTCGACAGGTAGGTCAGGATACCGACCCCGGACAAGGCAACCGCGTTGATGGCAACACCGGCCAACAACATACTCGAAATAGTTCCACCTCGCCTGCCTATTTCAAGAACCAACCAGGTGGTTAACAACCCGCCAACAAACGCACTCACCGCAATACCCAGACTTGCAATCCCTAACTCAACACCAACGACCAGATATCCCGCCGCAAACAACGCAGCACCACCGGAAACACCAATCAACGCGGGATCCGCAAGTGGATTTCGAAACAACCCCTGGATCGCCGCGCCAGAAGTGGCCACACCAGCACCTACCAGCACGGCCAACAACGTTCTGGGCAACCTGATATCAACAACAATCGTCTTATGAGCAGAGGAAAAACCTTCTCCCATCAATGTAGAAAACACCTCGACCATTGGAATAGACGCCGTGCCCACACCCAGTGATACTACGGCAGCGATTAATAAAATCAGCGCTAAGATCCCTAATCCAGCCCTAGGCATTTTTCCCCGAATCCTCGAAAACGAAAGGCAAAGATTTGCCAATTACAGGTTGTTTACCTTGAAACCTCACTTTGTATGCCAGCACCTCGACTCCTGCTTCAACTGCCCGGGTAAGTGTATCGGCGTATACACGATCTATATGTGCGGCGGGTGTGACTTCACGGATTCCGGAATGTTGCACACAAAAAAACAACACTGCCCGCTGGCCCCCTGCCACGATGCGCATCAACTCACGCAGGTGCCTGGCGCCTCTCTCACTAACGGAATCCGGAAAACAACCCTTCCCGTGGCTGAATGGATTCTCCAGAAGGGTTACGCTCTTCACCTCCACATAACATTCGGTAAGGTCCGGGTGCCCGGACAAAAAGATATCGATGCGGCTATTCTCAGATCCGTATTTCTTTTCCATCTTTATTTCCGGATACCCCCGAATTTCAGATATACGATTCTCGAGAATGGCATTTTTAACCAGCCCATTCGCTCTAACAGTGTTTACACCGATGTAGTGACCTCTTGACGTCTTAATGAACTCCCACGTTAACGGGTACTTTCGGGCGGGATTGTCCGACCGGGAGAGCCATACATGCGCTCCCTCCTCAATGCAGTTTTTCATCGAACCAGTATTTGGGCAATGAACCGTGGTGATTTCGCCGCTATCCATTAATACATCCGCCAAAAATCGTTTGTACCGCCGAACCAGCTTTCCATGTACCAGAGAAGGATCCCGCATGCTCATCGCACCTTTAAACGCAACTGAATGATAGCACCAGATTTAATCCCACATGGGACCCCTTGCGCGGGAAAATCCGACCACTGCCCGTAGAACATTAAGGATAATTGCTACTTGGCGAAACGGAAATGATCTGGTAATGTTCGCCGCTCGATTTAAAACCTGAATTTTCGTGGCATAGAGAACTGGAACTACCTATGGCAGCAAAACGAAAAAAAGTGGCGGCAAAAGCAAAGGCTTCACGTAAAGCGAAGTCCAGGTCTGCGAAAGCCAGGAAACCCAAGGCGAAGGTCAAGGCTAAGGTAAAAGCGAAGGCGAGAACCAAGGTCAAGGCTAAAACGAAGGTGAAAGCCAAGGCTAAGACCAAGTCCAGGGTAAAGACTAAAGCAAAAGCCAAAGTAACAAAGAAGGTGAAAGCCAAGGCTAAGGCCAG
>JAPUGI010000011.1 GCA_027292925.1 Gammaproteobacteria bacterium | reverse complement strand
ACAACTGGAATTCCTTCTCGCGCTCGCCATAGGCAATATCCTTACGTTTCTCCAGAATAGGCTGGTAAGCAGGAAGGATGCTATCACCGATGCTTTGCACCAGTGCGAAACTATTAGTGAAACCACCTTCAGTCCAGTCATCAAAAAACAGACCACCTACTCCCCTGGGCTCCTGTCGATGGGACAAGAAAAAATAATCATCGCATTGCGCTTTTAGTCGGGGATAAATATCTTCACCGAATGGAGCGCAGGCATCGCGTGCAGTCTGGTGCCAGTGAAGTACATCCGCTGCAAACGGATAAAAGGGAGTCAGGTCGTAGCCACCACCAAAGTACCAGTTTTCCTGATCTATAAGGAAGAAGCGCAAATTCGCATGAAACGTCGGCACATAAGGGTTTGCCGGATGCATAATCATCGAAATAGCCACGGCCTTGAATCCTTTACCTGCCAGGTGTGGATTACGATCACTGGCGGCGGACGGAAGAGACGTGCCAATGCTATACGAATACAGTACCGCGCCTCTCTCTATATGATCCCCACCATCCAACACCCGGGGTCTTGCATGTCCCCCTGTATCGGTTTGTATATCTTCAACGCTAAATTCCGCACCACCGTCGATTTCAGCCAGGGTGCCACAAAGTGTTGTCTGGAGTGTCAGGAAGTAATTCCTGACACTTGTCATATCGGGATTATCAGTCATTTGCAGTAAACAGAAGATCTGAGGATTTGTAGAGGACCTTTAACAAACTATCGCAATATATAATCATGTTGATTCATTGTACCTTTTCTCCCAGGCCCTATCGCTTGGTTATATTTTAATTACAATAAACAAATAGGCACAGCAAAACGCAACCGAAGGAAGTTTGAAGTGGTTTCGAAAAAGGTTCAGTTTGATGAGCAGCAACTCATAGATGCTGCAAAAAAGGTAAGGGTGCATGCACATGCTCCGTACTCGGGATATAGGGTCGGCGCAGCCTTGATAGACGATAATGGACAGTTACATTGTGGCTGCAATGTGGAGAATGCAGCCTTTCCTATCGGATCCTGCGCTGAGGCAAATGCCATCTGCTCAATGGTCGCTGCAGGCGGGAGCCGAATTGTTGCGATTGCAGCAGTTGGTGGTGCCGAGGACATTGAAGCCTGTACACCCTGTGGTGGTTGCCGTCAGAGCATTCGCGAATTCTCAGATGAAAATACGCGCATCATCCTAATCGGGGATGGACACAAAATAACGAGCTACTCGATTGATGAAATGTTACCTGCTTCTTTTTCTTTGAAACCAGCATCCTGATTGGTGATGACGCTGATGAAGAAGCCAGCTACTGTTGAATAATCCTGACTACCACCTTAAGTGGCTTGGTACTGTTCTTGATAAGTCACTGAAGTATATCAACGCCCAGTGCACCAAAGATGGAAAATTCTCAGTATCTCGCCTGGACGACTTCCAACAGGCAGTTTTTGATCTCGCTGTTTGCACCGCCGAACTTCAATGTGCGCTAGCATATCTTGACTATTCATCGGCTCATGGGGAATTTGAAAAAAATCTTGCCGAGACCTTTGCTGCTGAAGTCATCAGAAACATTACGTCGAGGCTAGGTCGTAATCCTGAAGACTTTTGTTTATCCAGCACGGAGTTGGTGAGTGCTAAGGATTGTGAACAGTTTTGCAAGGACCATCTTTCCAACACGCACCTCACTAAACTAGGTCAGCAAATAGTTGATAAAGATGGTGATCTGGGAGATCGTGGTCTTGATCAAGAGAAGTTGATGATGGCGGAGACTTTTCGTCAGTTCGCTGATGAAGTCATCAAGCCTCTGGCAGAAAATATTCATCGCAAAGACCTGATTATCCCGGACGAGATTCTTAATGGTCTTCGGGAGTTGGGTTGTTTTGGTTTGAGCGTGCCGCAGGAGTATGGTGGCTTGTTACCCGACGACCATGAAGACAGCCTCGGCATGATTGTCGTCACCGAAGAGTTGTCCCGGGCATCGCTTGGCGGCGCAGGTTCGCTAATCACCCGGCCTGAAATCATGGCGAGGGCATTGCTCGAGGGTGGCACAGGTGAACAAAAAGCTCACTGGTTGCCAAAGCTCGCCTCCGGAGACCTGCTGTGTGCCATTGCCATCACCGAGCCCGATTATGGCTCTGATGTCGCTTCCATACGTCTCAAAGCAACTGCCACTGATGATGGCTGGGTGTTAAACGGCGCCAAAGCCTGGAGCACGTTTGCCGGTAAATCCGGAGTCCTGTTAACACTTGCGCGAACCGATCCTGATCTGTCACTGGGTCATCGTGGTTTGAGTCTGTTCATGGTTGAGAAACCCTCCACCGATGATGATAAATTCGAATTTGTTCAGAAAACCGGCGGCAAGCTTTCAGGAAAAGCCATTCCCACGATTGGCTACCGTGGGATGCATTCGTTTGAGCTCTTCTTTGATGATTTTTTCATTCCGGCGAGTCATATGATTGGAGAAGGACAGGGTGTTGGCCGGGGATTTTACTTCACCATGCGCGGCTTTATGGGGGGAAGAATCCAAACAGCCGCCAGGGCATGTGGCGTCATGCAAGCCGCGTTTGAGACATCAATCAATTACGCGACAGGACGGAAAGTATTTGGTAAACCCATTGCCGACTATCAACTGTCCCTGATCAAATTCGCAAGGATGGGCATCTACCTCGGTGCTTCACGTCAATTTACATACTCGGTGGGTAAACTCATGGATGCTGGTCAGGGACAGATCGAAGCAAGCCTGGTGAAACTTTTTGCCTGTAAAGCATCAGAGTGGATAACAAGGGAAGGGATGCAAATACACGGTGGCATGGGATACGCGGAAGAAACATCCGCCAGCCGGTATTGGCTGGACGCCCGGGTGCTTTCGATTTTTGAAGGAACAGAGGAGACTTTGGCGCTCAAGGTGGTGGGCAGGAGTCTCGTGGAGAGTGCGCTATAATGACGAGTCTTAGGAAATTAGGATAGGTATGGATCTCGAATTTACTAAGGAAGACTTTGAATTCCAGAAGGAAGTACGCCAGTGGATCGAAAAAAACTATCCTCAGGAAATGCGAGATCGTAAAGCCAACAGCACCGTCCTCAGTAAGGAGGACCATGTTTATTGGCAACATGCACTTTATGAAAAAGGCTGGGCAGGCTTGAATTGGCCCGCCGAATACGGGGGGCCCGAATTCACACCAACGCAGCAGTATCTCTATGATCTTGAGATGGCGTCAGCAGGTACCCCGGGTGTCATCCCTTTTGGGCTAAGTATGGTTGCACCCGTCATCATGAAATTTGGCACCGATGAACAAAAGGAAAAATACCTACCCGGAATATTGTCCAGCGATGTCTGGTGGTGTCAGGGTTATTCAGAACCTGGTGCCGGTTCTGATCTAGCATCCCTGCGGACTAAGGCAGTTCGGGACGGTGATCACTATATCGTCAATGGCACAAAAACCTGGAATACCCTCGGACAGTATGCAGATTGGATTTTTAGCCTTGTTCGCACCAGCAATGAAGATATCAGGCAACTTGGAATTTCGTTCCTGCTGATTGATATGAATTCTCCTGGCATTGATGTGGTTCCCATCAAGACTATTGATAATCCGCCGGACGGTTACCAGGAAATCAACATGATTCACTTCACAGATGTGCTAGTGCCGGTTGAAAACCTGGTGGGTGAGGAAGGGAAGGGGTGGACCTGTGCCAAGTACCTGCTTGAGTTTGAACGCGGTAATGCCTATTCACATGGCCTCAAGGCCGGGCTTGAAAATCTTAAGCGAATTGCCTCCGTTGAGAATGACAATGGTGATAATCTGATTAGCAACCCGGACTTTCAGCGGAAACTGACTGAAACTGAGATCGCTATATCTGCCATGGAATTTACAGAATTGCGTATTCTTAGTTCCTTAACCACAGGTAAAAATGTAGGTCCGGAATCTTCCCTGCTTAAATGTCGTGGCACAGAATTACAGCAGCAGCTAACCGAATTGGTCCTGGAAGCAATGGGTACATACGGCATACCCTTCGATAATCCGCCGCCGACGAAAGGATTGAACAGGGAACCGATCGGTCCGGATTACGCTGCCGCAGCAGCACCGGTGTACCTTAACACCCGCAAAGTTTCCATCTTCGCCGGCTCCAACGAAATCCAGCGAAACATCATGGCCAAGATGGTTCTCGGCTTATAGATACGCAAGCGTTACAACTAAAGCTGGGGGTCCTGGACCAGTCGCCCATCACCAGTGGTCATACGGCTGGTGATGCAATTAATCAGAGCATTGAACTGGCAAAGATCACCGAAGCCGAGGGCTTTGAGCGATATTGGGTGGCAGAACACCACAGTTCCAGGAGTTTCGCCGGATGCTCGCCTGAGGTCCTGATTCCCAGGATTGCGGCGGAAACCAGTCACATTCGGGTAGGCTCGGGCGGGGTCATGCTACCCCATTACAGCCCTTTCAAGGTAGCAGAGAACTTCCGCCTGCTCGAAACCATGTTTCCCGGCAGAATTGACCTGGGCATCGGTCGGGCGCCGGGTAGCGATTTGGCGACGGCGCAGGCACTCGCTTATGGCTCGCCCATCGGGGTCGAATACTTCGCCAATAAAGTCGCGGACCTGAAAGCGTTGCTTAAAGATGAGCCACCGGTTACCAAAGGACTTCAGAATGTTTTCGCTGCGCCACGGACGATAGGTTCACCAGAAATCTGGATGCTGGGTTCAAGTTCGCAAAGTGCCCACTACGCCGCACATTTCAGTCTGCCGTATTCCTTTGCACATTTTATTGCACCGGACCAGAGCCTCAGCTGCGTTGAACAATATCGTGCTGCCTGCATCGAGACCGGGATCACGCCACGGGCAAATCTCGGCGTGTTTGTTCTTTGCGCGAAAACAAACGAAAAGGCAGATGATCTTGCTGCGTGTAGAGACTTATGGCGTCTTCGTTTTGAACAGGGAGATCCGGGTCCTTGCCCGTCGATAGCTGAGGCGAGGGAGTACAAATATAGTGATGAAGAAAGGCATCGGCTCACCGAGAGACGAAAACATCTGATCGGAGGGACACCAGACGTGGTAAAAGAGAAACTTATCAACCTGGCGAGGGAACATAAGGTCAATGAGATAATCGTGGTTACCATTTGTCATGAATTCGAAGACAGGGCAGACTCCTATCGTCTGCTAGCCAAAGCTTTCCAACTGAGGAACCCAGAATGATAACCCGCCGCACACTAATCAAGTTGTCAGTTTCAGCTCCCTTGCTGACTATCGTACCAACATCTGTTCTTTCAAAAATTGGTACTGATGGTGGCATAAAATCCGCCATGAGGGATTCAGCATTGATCTATCTCACGCCCATACAATCTAATGGGGATGAAAGTAGCTGCCAGGCGGAGGTCTGGTTTGTGAACGATGGAATAGACATGTACGTGTGTACCTCTTCAAAAAGTTGGCGGGCACAAGCACCGGCCAGAGGCTTGAATCGCGCTCGGGTATGGGTCGGTGATCTCGGCTCCTGGAAGAGGAACAACGGAAAATACAAGCAGTTGCCTCAGGTAGATGCAGAAGCAACCGTTGTTTCAGATGATGCTATGACGCAGAAGGCGTTGGACCTTTTCGGAGATAAATATCCCGTGCAGTGGATCGTCTTTGAGTCAAGATTTCGCAACGGCCTGGCGGATGGATCGAGAATAATGTTGCGATATCGCCCGTTTTATCCTGAAGCCGCCTAGCGGCAGAAGGATCTCGTCGCCATTCGTGGATCTCTACCAGAGGCTTAGAAGCACACGCTAGATGACGGGATCTCTTGCGAGTTCCTTCGCCTATGGCTCAGGACAGGTGCCTGCGGCTTAGGACAGGCAAATCGAGATTCAGCGATCTTGTCGGTGATTAACTGGGTAGGCTGGCCGGTTTCCTTGGCCAATACAAATATTTCTTCCAGGTTGTCGCCGATTCTCTCGATATGGTGAGTGACTCTTTCATGATCGTAACAACTTCTTTCATAGAAGATGTCGATGATACCGCCAGCATTGATAACATAGTCCGGCGCATACAACTTGCGGGACTGAACCAACAGTCCTCCTATGGCAGGGTTCGCGAGCTGGTTATTTGCAGCTCCAGCTATTACAGGCGCTTTAATTTCATGCAGGGTTTGCTCGTTGATAAACCCACCCAGGGCGCATGGCGCGAACACGTCGACGTCTAACTTGTGAATCTCGTTAAGGTCAACCGGTATGACATCCACCGCATCGGCAAGATCGTTCACAGCCTCTGAATAAAGGTCTGCGACATAAACTCGCGCGCCTGCATCTGCCAAAAAGCTTGCCAGTCTTTTACCAACGTTGCCAACTCCCTGGATCGCCACTTTGATTCCTGCAAGATTGTTGCTGCTAAATCGATGTTTAACACTGGCCACAACACCAACGAAGACACCATAAGCCGTCGAAGGAGAGGGATCACCACTGACTTCACTACCATCGCGAAGTTGTTTGCGATTAACACCAGCAACATGCTTAGTTCTTGTGCCTATTGTTTCAAGGTCTTCTACGCTGGTTCCTGAATCTTCTGCGGTGATATAGGCGCCGTCCAACGACTCTACAAATTCCCCCATGGCGATAAGCATATCCTTGGATTTGTCGGTTTTTGGATTGGCCACGATTACGGCTTTGCCACCACCCAACGGCAATTCCGCCATGGCGGACTTGTAGGTCATGCCGCGGGATAGACGAAGGACATCGGTAATAGCCTCATCTCTCGAGGCATAAGGCCAAATCCTGCAGCCACCGAGTGCTGGTCCCAGGTTTCGATTGTGGATGGCAATATAGGCCCTGAGTCCACTGCTCTTGTCGACGCATTCTATGACTTTTTCATGATCGTCATAGTCTGTATAGGCCGATGCATTGATGGTTGATATTTTCATTACAAATTCCTTTATGCCGCTTTTGGATCTACCCATTTCACCGGGTTGGTTTCGTTGTTGAGTATTGAAAGTAGCCGTTGCTCTTCAGCAGCAGCTATTTTTGCGTTGTTAGCTTTGACATATCCATAGCCCCTGATCTTCTCAGGAAGTGACAAGATGTCAGATATGGCAGCTAAATTATTAGATTCCAGTTTTGCTATTAGGTTATCGACCAGTTTCTCGTACTCATTAATAAGTTTTCGTTCAAGCTTTCGATCTTGCGTATAGCTAAATGGATCAAATCGGCTTCCACGAAGAAACCTGAATTTAGCTAGCAGCTTGAATGCAGGGAGCATCCATGAACCAAACCGCATCTTGCGAGGCAAGCCGCTGTGTTTATCGATGGGTGCAATCAAGGGAGGGGCAAGATTGAATTCTAGTTTGTAATTCCCCTGGAATTGGGCTTTCAGCGATTCCCGAAATTCGTCAGTGCTGTACAAACGTGCGACTTCATATTCGTCTTTATAGGCAAGTAACTTGAAATAATACCGGGCAACAGCAGATGTTACCTGCTCGGAATCATGCGCTGTCTCGATGCTCTGGACCCTTCGCACCAGGGATTCATAGCGCTCTGCGTATTGCTGGTTCTGGTACTGCACCAGGTAATCTTTTCGATGCATGATCAGGTCATCCAGCGTGCGTGCTTCCTTCAGGGCAAGGGATGAAATCCGGCTATTCGGTAATTGATTTTCCGCCGCCAGGCGACCCAAGTAGAAAGCTCGCTGGTTATTTTCGACACTGGTGCCGTTCAGGCGAATGGCCTCAGCAATAGCTTCTCCAGAGATCGGTATCAGGCCTTTCTGGTAGGCAAAACCGGCAAGAAAGATATTGGCTGCCATTGTACCGCCCAATAATTCTTCAACAGTCCTGGTTGCATCGATAAAGGAGGTTTTTTCTTTTCCCACGGACTCAATTATCAGGTCGTGCATGGATGAGGCGGGAAAAAGCGCATCAGCATCACGGGTAAATTCAGCCGTCATGGCTTCATGACTATTGATGACCGCACTGGCAAATTTACGATCAACTTTCACCATGGAATCGTTACTTGCTGCCACCACCAGATCACAACCGATAACCAGTTTTGCCCCTCCGGTTGCAATTCTGGCTGCCCTTATATCCTGAGGATTCGCAGCAATCTGAACATGAGTAACGACGGCACCAAATTTTTGCGCAAGGCCAGTCATATCAAGCACAGAGGCACCTTTGTTTTCGATGTGCGCCGCCATACCCAAAATTGCCCCCAGCGTCGTCACACCCGTGCCCCCCACTCCTGCCAGCACGATGCCATAAGGCTGATCCATTTCTGGAAGCATCGGCTCAGAAATTGATTTAGCAAGAATGGACGCAGATTCCCTGACTTCCGGTTGTTTTAGTTCTCCACCGATAACGGTCACAAAACTCGGGCAAAAGCCTTTGATACAACTCATATCCTTATTGCAGGAGGACTGTTCTATTTTTCGCTTTCGACCAAATTCCGTTTCATCAGGTACGATTGAAAGGCAGTTGGAAACAATGCCGCAATCCCCGCAACCTTCACATACTGCAGTATTGATAAATGGTCGAATCGCAGGGTCCTCAAGTTCACCGCGCTTCCTGCGTCTGCGTTTTTCTGCGGCGCAGGTCTGATCAAAGATGATAACTGTAGTGCCTTCGAGTTCGCGTAGTTCGCATTGCACCGCGTCCAGGTCATCGCGATGTGTAAATGTTGTAAATTCCGGGAATTCACGCCTTGTGTACTTGATGATGTCATCGCTGACGACTGCGATCCGTTGTACACCTTCACCTTCCAGTTGGTGAGCCATCTGCGCAACGGATAATTGCCCATCAATCGGCTGTCCGCCAGTCATGGCGACGGCGTCATTGTAGAGAATCTTGTAGGTAATATTGACGTCAGCAGCGAGAGATGCCCGTATCGCCAGTATTCCAGAATGGAAATAGGTACCGTCACCCAGATTTTGGAATACGTGGTTGGCCTCCGTGAAAGGAGCTTGCCCTATCCAGGTTGCTCCTTCGCCTCCCATCTGGGTGAAGGTTTCTGTGCTTCTATCCATCCATGTCGCCATATAGTGACACCCGATTCCTCCCATGGCGCGACTGCCAATAGGCACAACAGTAGAAGTATTATGCGGGCAGCCAGAGCAATAGTGCGGCACTCGTTCTACCAGGTCTTTCGGCCGGTTAAGGTACTGCTCTTTCTCATTAAGAAATTGCAACCTGTCATGAATGTTGGAACTGGTGAAGAATTTTTCGAGCCGGGCTGCGATAACACGAGCAATTACGCCTGGTGTTAGTTCACCCGTTGAAGGCAGCAACCAACTGCCGGATTCATCCCGCTTTCCAACCACCGTTGGGCGAACATCCGATCTCCAGTTGTATAATTGGCTGGTGAGCTGATCTTCTATTAGGCCGCGTTTTTCCTCAACCACCAGGACCTCGTCCAACCCCTTAGCAAATTCATGAACTCCCCAAGGCTCCAGCGGCCACGTCATCCCCACCTTGTACACTCGCAGGCCAACCTCAGTCGCCAGTTCTTCATCGATGCCAAGGTCATTCAATGCCTGCATCACATCCAGGTATGACTTGCCAGTGGTGATGATGCCGATTCGTGGTTCGGGACTATCGATGACCACGTGGTTGAGCTTATTAACCCGGGCAAATTCCAGCACGGCGCTCATTTTTTCATTGTGCAAACGTAGTTCCTGTTCCAGGGGCTTATCCGGCCATCGAGTGCTAAGGTCCGCGGCATCCGCTTCCGGTATTTGAATACTGAAACGGGAAAGATCAATGTCGGTGGAGAATGAGGCGTCTACAGTCTCGGCGATAGTTTTGAGCGCTACCCAACAACCGCTGTATCTGGAAAGGGCCCAGCCAAATAGTCCCAGATCAATAATTTCCTGCACGCCTGCAGGATTCAGCACTGGAATCATGGCATCAACAAACGCATATTCCGTCTGGTGGGGCAGGGTAGAAGATTTACTACCATGATCATCACCTGCGATTAACAGCACGCCACCATGCTTTGAGGTTCCCGCATGGTTTCCGTGTCTGAACACATCGCCACTGCGGTCGACTCCAGGACCCTTGCCGTACCACATGGCAAAAACGCCATCGACCTTGGCGCCCTCGAACAGATTGACCTGCTGCGAGCCCCAGACTGATGTAGCCGCGAGCTCTTCATTGACCCCAGGTTGGAAATGAATGTCGTGTCTTAAGAGAAACTTCTCAGCCTGCCACAGTGTTTTGTCCAGACCTCCCAGAGGAGAGCCTCGATACCCCGAGATAAAACCAGCTGTATTCAGGCCATTTGCACTGTCCAATTCCTTCTGCAGCATCGGCAGGCGGGCAAGCGCCTGGCTCCCGGTGAGGAACACCCGACCCGTATGTTGTTCGTATTTATCATCCAGACTGACTTTTTTCACCGCCATAACCAAATCTCCATGCTCCCTGAAAGTTAGGGTGCAGTCTTGTGTTCCCGAAACAAACCGGTGAACTAGATAGTAATGCCTAATTCAGGTAGAGACAGAATGATTAGACCGGCAAAGACGTTTGCCGTGGGATGAGAGCGCCTGCGGCTGCGTTTTGTTAAACGCCTGGGGCTGCTCTTTATCGCTAAGAATAGATCAATCATGATAGTTCCTCATTGCAGGATCGCTGCGCTGATTTCAATGTGATTCAACCGTGGAGGATCACCCCTCGATTGAGACTACCTAGGCCGGTAAACCCGGGCGCTAATCTATAGAAGATCGCTAAAAGGGTCAACCGGATATTTAGTTACTGGCCGGAAAATCGGTAATTCGGTTATATCAACAGGTTTTAGCGGACTATTCTTAACGACGAAGAAACATTTTCTTTTTGCGCTTGCACCGGAGGTAACGGGCTTTGCACCAGTGCTTTTGCAACCACGTCTGGAAGCCCTAGCATACGTAAAATGTATCGAGTCGTATTTTCCATCGCCGAACGCCCAAGGACTCCCTTGCTGATCCCAAGATTGGTATGCCTGACCATCCCCGTCACCAGGCTTTGGGTGAAAAACGCGTCATCTACCTTGAATCGACCGGCACGGACTCCACGCTGAATATCGCTTAAGCACTGCTGCTCCTCTTGGTGCAAGACATGCTCACCGGACAAACCGGAATAGGTCACAAATGTATTCCACGAATCATTGTCCTGTGCCTGGTGAAAATAGTATTTCAAGGTTACCGCGACGGTCATCGCAGGGTCTTTGAGCTTTTTACGTACTTCTTCAAGATCCCTGGCAAAAGATTCACGAAAATCATCGAGAACAGCCTCAAAGACTTGCTGCTTGGTTCGGAAGTAATTGTAAAAAGTGCCGGTGCCGACTTCTGCGCGTTCAGTGATGTCCTGGATTGATATTTTCTCATGACCTCGCGCGTAAACCAGATCGCGCGCTGCAAGTACCAGCGCTTTCCTGGTACGGAGTCGTTTATCATGGAACCCGCTTGCTTCCATTGTAAAAAAACAGCTTTCTAAAGGGGAGCTAACCGTAGCAGTATTAACGATTCGATAATTGAATAAACAATGGAAATATTCAGTGTTTTTCTTAATACTTGAACTGCGTCGTACGTTTTAGTAAAAAATATTATAAAGGTATAATATTCAATATGTTATATGTAACATCTAGAAAATAAATGAACTTTGATCTGAGCGATGAACAAAAAGCCATCCAGGCTGCCGTCGGTAAAATTTGTGAGCAA
>JAPUGI010000109.1 GCA_027292925.1 Gammaproteobacteria bacterium | reverse complement strand
TGCCGGAGCACTTTCAGCAAGTCTGCTTCGTGGTCGTCGAGCGGGGCAAATGCCACGTGGCCAGCCTCGGAGGGAAGAATCTCCCCGCCTGGCAGCATCGCGGAAACACCCAGGCCGGTACCGGGACCCACTACGGCTTTGACCTGTCCCCCCTTGGGACGCGCGGCGCCGATCCATTGCAACTCGGACTCGGACAAGCCGTCAATACAATGCACCTGGGCACTGAAGTCATTGATAATGGTGACCGATACACCCAGGGCAGTTTGTAGTTCAGAGCGACGGAAGCACCAGTGGTTATTGGGTAAGTCGATCAAATCAGACTCCACTGGTCCCGCCACTGCGAGGCAAATGCTATCGACTTGCTCCACGTGCCCGTGCTCCATGTAGGCACGAATGGCGTCGACGAAAAACGGGAAGTCAGCACAGGGGAAAATTTCTATTCCCAGCAAATCATCACAATCCGACTGTACGTACGCAAATCTGGCGTTGGTACCACCTATATCGGCGACTATCTGTACGGGCTTTAACACATTACCCCCTTCGTCCACATTGGAGAGCATTGGATAAAATTTAGTTGAGTTACGCATTATCCTCAGTGTTGAGTTGATTTCAATTCCTATTTGTAATTTAATTAAATACTGGGCGAAATCTTGAATGCCCCGATGAAGGTATGACTAATACGGCCAATCCGGCACAATCAGCCCGCCAATCGATGAGTGACCATCCCTGGTTATGACGATTTTGACCCACCTTAAAAAATCCCTGCCTTCACTCAGCAAGGCAGAGTTCCGAATTGCCGAAGCGATACTGATCGATCCTGAAGCGGCGGTGAATATCACCACCGCCAGGCTCGCCCGTTTGGCCGAAGTGAGTGATCCAATGATTTCACGGTTCTGCCACACATTAGGCTGCAGCAGTTTCCCCGATTTCAAAGTACAGCTGGCAAAAAGCCTGGCTAGTAATACATTTTTTATCAGTGAGGCGGTATCCCCTGGAGATGATGCTTCCCTTTATATCGAAAAACGTATTAATGCCAACCAGGCCGCCCTGGAATACCTTCGCGGCAAACTTCAACCGGAGGTAATTGAGCAGGCAGTGCAGCTGTTAAGCCAGTCAAAACGGATCGAAATATTTGGTATGGGCGGATCAGCGGCAATCGCCCATGACGCCCAACACAAATTATTTCGGCTGGGCATTCCTACCGTGGCCTATGAAGATCACCTGATGCAACGCATGTCCGCCGCGGCTGCGAATGAAGGCACTACCGTGTTACTGTTTTCCTTTACCGGTCGAACGCAATCCATGATCGAAGTTGCGAGAATCGCAAAAGAGAGCAAAGCTAGCCTGATTGCGATCACCAGCCCGAATTCACCTCTGGCGGCCGTGGCGGATGTTACCATCACTTCTGGTGATGAACTGGAAGACACTACCCTATACGTGCCCATGACGACCCGTATCATCATCCTGACGATCATTGATATTCTTGTAACCGGAATGGCGCTTGCTCAGGGACCAGAGATTGATGTTCGATTGAAAAGGATCAAGCACAGTCTTGATGCTACAAAGGTTAACTGATTACTCAGGGATTTCCATACAGCAGCCGAACAGTTTCATCAGCCACATCGCTCCACAAAAATCTTGCGGTCGCAGCCGCCGTAGATATGTTCTCCCAGGTTTCTATTTCTTCCCGCTTTGTTTGCAGAGCCAATTGAAAGCAGGAAATCATATTTTCTGCCTGTTTTTGCAGAGTATCGCCGGTAAACGCAAAGCCGTTTTTACCGTTGCTCACTGTATCGCTCAAACCACCCACGCTGTGCACCAGACACGGCTGACCGGCACGCATCGCCAGCATTTGACTAATTCCACAAGGCTCGAAGGAACTGGGCATCAAGAACAGGTCACCACTGGCATAAAGGCATTCGGCCAGGGTTTCGGCGTAGCCTCTTAAAAAGACAAAGTTCTGTCGCGCGGACGCTACTTTGGTCAGAAACTGCTCCAAGCCGGGGTCGCCACTACCAAGAAGAATAAACACACCCTTATCACCCAGCTCGTTCAGCAAGTGATCCAATGCTGTTGCGCCATCGGGCATGATTTGTCGTAACAGGAGGACTTTCTGGTCGGTAATCCGGCCTACCGACGTTACAATAAACGGCTCACTCGTGGCGTTCACAACCGACCCCAATGTCGAAATCAATTGCGTCAGGCGCTTGCTGGCAATAAGGTGGACACTTTCGACAACTGCCTTGTCACCGAGCCAATTCAGGGTCTCTTTTTCACACAGTAACAACAGCTCGCTGACCGAAAGCGGGGGCTCTGTCTGCCCGGGGTATTCACAACCATTAAGAATGCCGTGCAAGCGCCCTTCCCCAGCCGCACGCTGTAAATCCTCATGTAAACCTTCGCCGCCAAAATAGCCCTGCTCGGGGTTGCTGGCCAACTGTATTTCCCGGGCATAAGTGGGTGAAACCGCATGAACTTTGTCACTGAGGTTTATACCCGCGCGCATGGGATTGATGCAGTGGGGAGCCCGTGGATCGTTCAGCCGGCCGACAGCGTAATCGAGTTCCGGGAACCAGGCATGCAGCGAGGATTCATCGCCATCCAAGGGCCGCACACCCTGCAAAGCCAGATTATGTATCGTGTAAACGGTGTGGATCGATTGTAGTGCTGCGTACCGGGGGTCAAACGCTCTCAGCACACCTACCAGGGCGGCATGCCAGTCATGCAGGTGCAACACATCTACGGCTGCAAAAGTAGCATCGATAAGTGCCTGCGCGACCGCAACGCTGAACAATGCAAACTTACTGGCGTCTGTTGCAAAAGGCCTGTCGCCCGGGTCATCGCAGTAAATTTTCCCCTCACCACCGACGGCAAATAATGGATGCTCCAACACCCAGAGTGTCACGTTTTCGCGGAGCCTTTTCCCGGGAACCCTGAAAATATCGACACTTTGCTGACCACCCATGAACATGACTTGAAGCCTGCCAGCGGCCTCTGCGCCGGGTAATTGTGAGAACGCGCCGTAACCGGGCGTCACTACATCCACCTGGTGCCCCAG
>JAPUGI010000108.1 GCA_027292925.1 Gammaproteobacteria bacterium | reverse complement strand
AAATATTGACCAGGGATGGCGGAACAGTCACTCCGTCCATTACGGAAAAACACAGGCCGTGAGCCTGCCCGGGACCATGGTAGGGGTCCTGACCCAGAATTACGACCTTCACTTTGGCGAACGTGGTGGAATCCATAGCGTTGAAAATTTGCTTACCCCGGGGGTAAATCACTGCTCCGTTCTTCTTCCGCTCGATCAGGAACTGCCGCAGGTTCTGCATGTAAGTCTGCTCAAACTCTTCCGCTAGCCTGGCTTTCCACGATGGTTCCAATCGTATTTCCCGCACTTCATTCATTGCCCTGTTATCTTTGGTACTCATTCAAGGTAATATTGCCATGAACTAGGACTAGGAGCCTGTCGGACTTAACATGATCTACTGCGGAAAAGGCGAGTTTGGCCAGATTTCCCGCTATTTTTCGTTAAATAGCGGTGCTATTCGCCTCAAAAAACCGGAAAATCTGACTCAAATCGACTTTCCCTCGCTACGATCGGTCAAGTCCGACAGGCTCCTAGTTCTTTAATTATGGTCATCATATCTTTAAACTCACCAGTTCGACCTAATTGGCAGATCACGCGCCGTTGTCACACCGGCCCCTGAAAGATACATCACGCGAGTACAGTATGGCGATCGAAACAGACGTGGTAATTATTGGCGCCGGCCCCTGTAGCCTGTTCCAAATTTTTGAGCTGGGCCTTCTGGATATCAGGGCACACGTGGTGGACTCGCTGAAACAGCCGGGTGGCCAATGCTCCGAACTCTATCCCGATAAACCCATTTATGATATCCCGGCTCTCCCTGTATGTGGCGCCCAGGAACTGGTGGACCGCCTGATTCAGCAAATCAAGCCATTCGATCCCCAATTCCACATGGGCCAGACCGTCACCCGACTGGAACATGGCGAAGATGGGAGGTTCCTGCTTGAAACTTCGAGGGGCACCCGCTTCGACACGGCCACGGTCATCCTGGCAGCCGGTCTGGGTGCATTCCAGCCCCGACGCTTGAGAGTCAAGGAAGCTGAAGCATGGGAAGGCAGGAATATCCACTACAAGGTAAGCAACGCAGGCGCAGTGACCGGAAAAGATCTGCTTATCTTGGGCGGCGGCGATTCCGCGCTGGACTGGGTACTGGAACTTCATGGCAAGGCAAAAAGCATCACTCTGGTGCACCGCCGTGTCGAGTACCGGGCGCAACCCGCATCAGTTGTTAAAATGAAGTCCTTGGTCGCCAGCGGCACTCTGGAGGAATTCCACGGAAATGTGAGGGCCGTGTTTGAAACCGATGGAAAATTCGGTGGGCTGGACATCGTTGATCATGAAGGTGAGCAGCACCGGGTCCATGCTGACGAAGTGTTCGTATTCTGGGGTCTTTCCCCCAACTTGGGACCGATCGCGGAGTGGGGTATGGACCTGAGCAAACGCCAGGTGAATGTAGACACAGAAAAATTCCAAACCAGCATATCCGGCATTTTTGCCATCGGCGACATCAATACCTACCCAGGAAAGAAAAAGCTGATCCTGAGCGGATTTCACGAAGGGGCGCTCGCTGCATTCGGTGTTCAGCAACACATCCACCCGGAGCAGAAAGTGCGTCTTCAATACACCACGACCAGCCCGATCTTGCACAAACGCCTCGGAATTGCCGAATAAAAATTCATTTTAGCCCTCAGCCCTCACCGATGTCTTCATTCCACAGGCCGGGGTTTGCTGCGATAAACTCTTTCATCAAGTGAATGCACTCGAGATCCTGCAAGACGCTGACGTTCACACCTCGGGATTTAAGGAGCTCTTCTTCACCCGTGAAGGTCTGATTTTCCCCGATAACCACAGCTGGAATTCTATAGAGCAAGATGGCGCCACTGCACATTGAGCAAGGCGACAATGTCGTGTAGATCGTACACTCCCTGTAAATACTGGCTGACTGCCGGCCGGCATTTTCAAGAGCGTCCATCTCACCGTGCAGAACCGTGCTACCGCGCTGGATCCTGCGGTTGTGGCCCCGGCCGATTATTTCATCCTGGTAAACAAGTACCGAACCGATGGGTATCCCGCCTTCCGCCTGGCCCAGGCGGGCCTGTTCAATTGCTGCCAGCATGAATGAATCCATTGCCCTCACCTGCTACGTTTGAAATAAACCCCTGGAGTGTGATGCTCAGGGTACCATTCAGCTTGGGCAAGATGTACCCTGAACCATAGTCCCATATTCCATAGACTTGGAGATAACACAATGAGCAGTCTGCTGATCAGGAACGGAGCGATCGTAACTGCGACCGACCATTATCGGGCGGACGTCTATATCAAGGACGAAAAAGTCACCGCCATCGCCGAAACACTGGATGAAGGCATTGCTGGTATCGGCGAGGGATTCGGCAAATACCTGCCGCGCAAACCATTCAATCCAAGATACTAGCCATACATGCACAAGAGTCAACTGGCCGGATTCATTATTGATTGTGAAACCGATGACCTGGATACAGCTGCCGCATTCTGGAGCGCAGCACTGGGACTTGAACCTAAGAAAAGTGATGACCCGGCAGAAGCTGCCTACGTGATGCTTGAGACTAAGCCGGAAGATCAACACATCGAGGTGCAGAAAGTGGATCACGCCAGCCGCGTGCACCTGGATATCGAGACCGATGACATCGAGGCGGAAGTTCAACGGCTAGTAGCCCTTGGGGCCAGGCGTATTGGCCCGGTAAAGCGCTGGGTCGTGATGGAGGCGCCTACCGGTCAGCGGTTTTGCGTTGTACTCCCACAACGTGGAAATTTCGAGGATTCCGCCAATATCTGGGATTGAGAGGGAAAGTTATCGACGCAAGCACACTGCTGCTTCAGGTTGCTTCCAATGGGTTTTCCTTGCCATGCACCAGCCAGTCTGGGTACCAGTTATGGAATAGCGGCCTCAGCCACAAAGACGGTTTGAAAGGACGCCACTGCCCTTCCGGCTGGGCCAGGCGATCGGCCAGGGCGACCAGCACCCGGGGGTTAAAACCAAGGCCCAGGTGAGCGCCACCAACGTGAATATTTTCAACATCATAGCGGTCGGAAAGTTCCACGGTGGCCTGCCAGGCAACGACTCCATCCCCTCGTGTATAAAGCGCAGTCGTGGGAACCGGGGGTGGATGTGCCATGTGTTGCAGGAATGACTGTGGCATTTCCTCGTATGCAACTTCACTGAACATTGTAAAAATCCTGTGGACATTGCTGGAACTGGGATGCCCGCGAAACGGGCTGCCCATGGTAACAACCTGGCGCACAATATCTGGCATTTCACGGGCAAGTTCGCGGGCATACACACCCCCAAGGCTCCAGCCAACCAGGCTGATCTTTTGGCTGTAACGATCGACCAACTCGCTAACCCGGTCCCGCATGCCATGGTGCAAATTGAAGCTGTAACCCATGTTGTAGCCCAGTTTCCATCGATGGGCCCGGTAACCAAGGTGCGCAATATACTTCCGTAAAGGCTGGGTGGAGTGGGAACTGGCAAGGAATCCAGGGAATACGAGATCCGGGTGGTTGTCGCCCTGCGGCAACAACCTCCTAAGGCCTAACATCGGCACCATTGCTGCGGCGTCAAATACCGCCCTGCTTTCCAATAACAACAGCAGCATGGACGGACGATGTGAATGATCGATCAGGTCTTTTTCCCCAGCCTATTTCATTATTTTCTAATCCTCGAGTGACTCAATGGCTTTATCCAGTGCCTTGCTTGCATCGCGAAATGCTTGCAATGAATCCGTTAAGTCTTGCGGTTCTGCTTCTTCGTCCGGATACTCAGCGGCCAGTCTAACCGGATTTGCCTGACCGACTGCATTTTCCAATTCATCCAGGGAGCGGGAAATACAATCTACCATGCAAGCAGGATCCGGCACCATCTGCTGGCAGGAACTTATGCCTATCGATAAACGCGCCTGGTAGCTGAAAATCACCAGGATCAGCCCCAGCCCATCGAGGATGGGCGCCATGCCAAACACACTGTGGATTCGTGCTCCGGCCACGTACAACGGGATCGGTGGTCCGGGGACATTGGTAATGGTCACGTGATAAAATGGCCGGTGGCGCCCACCAAGCCGGGTACGTGTATAAACGCGTGCTGCCAACGCCAGTGTTTCCGAAGGCAGAAACCCGGTAATCTGGTTGGCAGGCAAAGCGCTGGCGTAAATTTTTGATTTTTGCGTGTTCGCC
>JAPUGI010000107.1 GCA_027292925.1 Gammaproteobacteria bacterium | reverse complement strand
GCAATATTCCATCAGTGAAATTACATGGGGAATTATTGGCTGTGTGCTGCTGCGGTTCGTCTTTGTTGTCTTTGCGCGTCGTTCTATTCGCCGCGTGGGCATCGCAATTTCTTTTGATCTAAGGCAAAAACTGTACGCGTCAGTGCAGACCCAGGGTCGTGATTTTTTTTCTCGCATTGGTGTCGGCGATATCATGACCCGGGCGATACAAGACATCACACTGATCCAAAGGCTGGTTGCCTTCGGCATGATCTTTTTCGTGATTATGACCTACGCGCCACTATTTTCTGTTAGCGCCATGCTATTCAAGTCACCTGAACTGACCCTGGTGATCCTGCCTGTTTTGCCAGTAATTTTTATATATGCGTACCGGATGACCGACGCGATGGCGGAGACATCGAAGACGGTGCAGCAACGGCTGTCAGATTTGGCTGCCCATACCCAGGAAAATTTGAGCGGCATCAGAACTGTGCAGGCACAGGCCCAGGAAGTTAACGAGATCAAGCGATTCTGGCAAACAAACACCGAGTATGCCCAGGCATTCTATGCGCAAGCCCGTATCAATTCGCTGATGACTGCATGGATGCCACTGTTTGCCTCGATCTCGCAATTAACAATCATTATGTATGGTGGATACCTGGTGCTCAATGGAGAAATGACCATAGGTGACCTGGTCTTCTTCTTTGCCTGCCTCAACATGTTGTTAGGACCCATTCGCATGGCCGGTATGTTCGTGACGCTGGTGCAGCGGGCAGCCGTGGCAACAGATCGGTTGTTTGAGATTTATGATGCAGAGCCGGAAATTGCAGATAGCCCCTCGAACAAAACGCCTGCAAACATTCGAGGTGAATTTGAGTTGCGCGATTTGAGTTATACCTACCCAAGGACTGACAAACCTGTCCTGCAAGATATCAATCTGCATGTCCGGGCCGGAGAGTCAATTGCTATTGTCGGGCGAGTTGGCGCGGGCAAATCCACACTGTTGAAACAATTTACTCGTCTGCTGGAAGTTAGTGAAGGTCAGCTTTTATTAGATGGGCATGATGTGCGTGACTATCCCTTATCCCAGCTTCGAACCCAGATTGCGCAGATTCTCCAGGACCCATTCCTTTTCGGTGAGCCGCTCCGGAATAACATCAGCTATGACGATCCGCAACGGCAGCTAGAGGTCATCTGGGATTCTGCCGAAGCCGCTGCACTTCGCGATACCATTGAAGAATTCCCTGCGCAAATGGAAACCGTAGTTGGAGAACGGGGTGTGACATTATCCGGAGGACAGAAACAGCGAACGGTGCTGGCTCGCGGCCTGATCAGAAATGCTCCGGTATTAATACTAGATGATTGTTTTAGCAGTGTGGATACGGAAACGGAAGAGCGTATTCTCACTCGCCTAAAAAATATGCGAAAGGATAA
Organism: Gammaproteobacteria bacterium; assembly: GCA_027292925.1. Classification (GTDB taxonomy): domain Bacteria; phylum Pseudomonadota; class Gammaproteobacteria; order Pseudomonadales; family Azotimanducaceae. Next base: position 8,299 of record JAPUGI010000107.1, on the reverse strand, counting down.
AACCACGATTCTGGTCTCTCATCGGGTATCCACTTTGCGCCACTCAGACAGAATTATCGTCATGGACGAGGGAAAAATTGTTGAAATTGGCACACACCAGGAATTGCTACAGAAAAAAGGTATCTATGCGCAGCTTGAAAGGGTGCAGACAGAAAGGGGAAGTTTCGTTCCCGATTATGGTGAATCTGACATGACTCCCGCAGGGCTATGACTGATGGAAAAGCGAAATGAGTGAACAAGTACACGATCACGCTTTGTTCGAAGCTGAATTGTCTGGATCAGTGCTCAACCTGCATTTGCTTGGCCGTATTGTACGTTGGCTACATCCTTACCGGCTTAGCCTGGTTGTTAGTGCCGTCCTGATCCTGGTTGCCAGCTGCTGTGCAGTGGTGATGGAGGTTGTGATTAGCCGGGTCCTGGTGGATTACATTATTGTTGGTGAAACCGATAGCCTGATGCCGGATCTTGGCATGATAGAACTCACAAGGTGGCTGGAGTTGCAATTAGACCTGCAGCCAATTTTTGCAACCGGTCTGATTTTTTTTGTCCTGATGATTGTGTTCACTATAACAGGGCATGCGCATCGGCTGATGCTGGTTGATGCGATCGTCAATGCGCTACGGGATCTGCGCCAGGACCTGTTCGCACACATGGAAACTCGGCCCAGTTCCTTCTATGACAAAGTTCCGGTGGGACGAATCATGACTCGCGTCACCAATGATATTGAGGCGTTGTATGAAATGTTACGCGGCATGGGGAGTCTTATCGGCGAGTTCGTTCCCTTCTTCGTTGCGTTGACAATTATGTTGTACGCCAGTGTTGAACTGACACTCATTCTTTTGCTACTGGTACCGGTAGTTGGACTGGCAACCTTTTTCTTCCGACGAGCGACTCGGGATGTATTCCGCCTGGTGCGAAATTCTGTTGCTGCCCTGAACCAGAACCTGCAGGAGAACCTTTCCGGCATGCAGGTGGTTCAACTCAGTCAAAGGGAACAACACAACTTTGAGATCTACACAGACATCAATAAGGAAAATCGGCGCTATGAATATCGTTCAATCAATCTTTCTACAGTTTATGGCGCCTTCAACGACAGTCTTGCAGCGATAGGCCTCGGTATCATTATCTGGTATGGCGCGGGTGAAGTCGTGCAGGAAGAGATGTCCCTCGGTGGTGTCATTCTGTTTACTCGTTTTATGAATATGCTGTTCACACCCGTCGTCCTATTGGGTGAGCAGTTGAATGTACTTTTCCGGGCCATGGCGAGCGGTGAGCGCATATTCCAGGCTCTAGATTGGGATGAGCAAATCCATGAGCCGGAGAATCCCGTTGAATTACCCAAGCGCCTTGCAGGAAAGGTTGAATTTCGTGATGTAAATTTTGGCTATTCCAAACAAACACCGATACTCAAGAATGTTTCAGTCATCATAGAGCCCGGTGAAAAGCTGGCGATAGTTGGTCCTACCGGATCAGGCAAAAGCACCATGATAAGGCTGTTAGGCAGGTTCTATGATTTTGAACGAGGGATGATATTTCTTGATGATATTGATCTTAATGATTTAAGAAGTGTGGATGTGCGCAGCCGGATTGGCGTTGTTCTTCAGGACTTTCATATTTTCTCCGGTACCATTTTCGATAATATAGCGCTTGGCAACCCGGATATCAGCAGGGAGAGGACAATTGAAGCAGCGAAAACAGTCAATGCCCATGGGTTTATCATTAAATTACCTCTGGGCTACGACACGCCGCTGGTGGAACGTGGCTCAAACTTGTCTCAGGGCCAGCGCCAACTCCTTGCATTTGCGAGAGTGCTGGCTGCGGATCCGGAGATTCTTATCCTGGATGAGGCTACTGCCAGCATTGACACTGAAACGGAATTGCTGATTCAGGACGGCTTACACAAACTGATGTTGGGGAGAACATCAATCCTGATTGCGCACCGGTTGCAGACTGTCCAGGAGGCTGACAAGATTCTTGTATTACATCACGGCGAGGTGAAAGAATTCGGCAATCATGAAGAATTGCTGGCACAGAAAGGGTTGTACTACACGCTGCACGAATTACAGTTCCAGGACCTGAATCTCGAGTAGGATCATGAAGCATGAGCATTAGAGCGCAGGTGATGAGTTTCCTGATGCGCAGAACGATCAAAAAGCAACTGGCCAACATGGGCGATGATGTCGATGCCTTTCGTAAAAGGTTGAGGGACGCCAGCAGATTAAGACCAGAGATTCCCGGCGATGTCATCATCGAACCCCTGAACGTTTCTGGGATTAGCGCTGAGTGGATTTCACTGGAGCAATCTGATGCGCAAAGGGTGTTGCTGTATTTTCATGGTGGTGGCTACGTGATCGGTGGTCTTGATGGTTTTCGCGATGTTGCGTGGCGTCTGTCCAGGGCATCCGGCTTAAAGGTGCTGCTAGTGGACTACAGGCTCGCCCCTGAAAATCCTTTTCCCGCAGCCGTGGAAGATGCGATAGCCTGTTATCGGTGGCTTCTGGATGAAGGTTATCAGGCACGGCACATTGTGATTGGCGGTGATTCTGCCGGTGGAGGATTAACGATTGCTACATTGGTTAATCTGAAAAATCTGGGCTTGAGCCAGCCATCAGGTGCTATCCTGATATCACCCTGGGTGGATCTCAGCGTCAGTGGTGAAAGTATGGCAGTCAATGAAGTAGCTGATCCCATGTTGTCCAGAGCCATACTTGATCACTGGGCAGAACTGTACCTGGGTGAACTGGACAGAAAAGCGCCGCTGGCATCCCCATTGTTCGCGGATTTATCCGAACTACCGCCAGTGATGGTCCATGTCGGCAGCACCGAGGTGTTACTCAGTGACGCGGAACGGTTAGTAGAGAAAATCATAAAAACCGGCGGTGAAGCGGTCCTTGAGGTCTGGCCTAAGATGCCACATATATTCCAGGTTTTTGCGAGCAGGATACCGGAAGGTAAAGAAGCTATCGGCAAACTTGGTGTCTTCCTCAATAACCGGACAGCCACCGCGGCCTAGTGAGATAGTTAGTGGAAATATCCCCTATTGCGAAGGAACTGGTGCTGGTTGGCGGCGGGCACACCCATGTCATTGTCTTGCGGATGTTAGGCATGAATCCAATTCCCGGTTTGCAGGTGACGTTGATTACCCCCGGCGCGAAAACGCCTTATTCAGGCATGTTGCCGGGTGTGGTCGCGGGCCACTATGAAGAAGATGATATTCACATCGACCTTGTGCCCCTATGCCGCTTTGCCGGGGCCAGGTTTTTTCAATCCCAGGTAACGGGAATCGACCCGGATAATCGGTTGCTCCAGTGTGAAGGGCGCCCGGATGTCAGTTACGACGTGTTATCCATTGATATAGGTATTACTCCTGCAGTTAATGGAGTTGACGGAGCGATTGGGAATATTATTCCAGTAAAACCAATTGATCAGTTCCTGGATAAATGGAAACCTTTTCTTGAACGCACATTGAATAATGAAGTTAAAGAAATTGGGTTCGTGGGTGCAGGTGCGGGTGGTGTGGAACTGTGTCTCGCCGTGCATCATCGCCTGCAAACTGAATTTTCACACAGAGATCGACAAAACCCGACAAAATTTCACCTTTTCCATGACGGTCAAGAAATCCTCAAGGAATATACGCCATCGGTGCAAGGGCGTTTCCAGGCACGACTGGCGGAACGAGATATCAAAATCTGGTCCGATTTCAAGGTTAACAAAATAGTAAGCAAAACCCTCTTCTCCGATGATGGTGAAGAAGCCAGCATGGATGAAATTTTCTGGGTCACCGAGGCGGCGCCTCAAGCGTGGCTGGCTGAAACCGGTCTGAAACTGGATGATGCTGGCTTTATCGCTGTTCGCGAGACATTGCAATCCGCCAGTCATGAGGATGTATTCGCAGTGGGGGATATTGCCCATGTAATCCAGCATCCACGGCCGAAAGCCGGGGTCTATGCTGTGCGGCAGGGACCGCCACTTGCCGCTAATCTGCAGCGTGTTCTTTTAGGGAGAAAGCCCAAAGCATTCAAACCACAGTTGGAATTCCTGTCTCTCATTTCAACCGGTGGTAAATCTGCAGTTGGCCACAGAAATGGCCGAAGTGTAGAAGGCGCCTGGGTCTGGCGGTGTAAGGATTGGATCGACAGGCGCTTTATGAATCGATTTTCTGACCTGCCTGAAATGAATGTGCGCGCTGAATCGGGCCTACTGAGTGAATTTGATGATCAGATGCAATGTGGTGGCTGTGGGGCAAAGGTCAGTGCGGGACTGCTGAATGAAGTTCTCGATGAGCTAGGCGTGGCGCATCATGGTTTGCGTAAGAGAGATGACGCCGCAGTCTACTCGGTTCCCGCTGGTAAACTGATGCTGCATAGCGTGGACTCGTTTCGAAGTTTTGTTGATGATCCGTTCGTGTTCGCGCAGATTGCGGTGAACCATGCACTGAGTGATATCTATGCCATGGGTGGTAAACCCGTCACTGCACTAGCGGTGGTTACCGTGCCTTTTGCCAGGCCCCCTATCACTAAAACATTGCTACAACAGCTGTTGGCAGGTGCGATCAAGCAACTCAACATTGATGGCGTAGAACTGGTGGGTGGCCACACCAGCGAGGGTCTGGAACTCAGTCTAGGATTCTCGGTCAACGGAATCGTTGACAAAGTTGAGCTGTTAACCAAATCAGGGATGAGTGACGATTATGTACTGGTACTGACCAAAGCCCTCGGCACTGGTGCTTTATTTGCGGCGGACATGCAACACAAGGCAAAAGGCAATTGGATAAACCAGGCATTGGCGATGATGCAACAATCGAACTTCAGGGCAGTTCAGATCCTTCGCAACAACAAGGTCACCGCCTGCACCGACGTCACCGGATTCGGTCTGGCCGGGCATTTGTCAGAGATGGTACATGCCTCCGGGTGTGGTGTCATTCTGGACCTGGATAAGATTCCCGCACTGGATGGGGCGCTTGAAGTTATCAACGGGATGGATATTACCAGTACCCTGCATGACGGAAACCGGCTTGCGGTATCGTCGATAGCGGTGAACAAGCACGAGAAGTATGAATTGTTGTTTGACCCGCAAACCTCGGGGGGTCTGTTGGCGTCTGTACCCAAAAGGAGTGCCGTTACTTGTGTTGCTCAACTACTTGAAGCTGGCTATACCTCGGCGGCCATCATTGGTTCAGTCGATTCAGGCAGTCAGGAAATTACATTCCGAGTTAAATCTCATATTGTTTCTCATTGATTTCCGGAGGCCAACCACATTGCCAGGTCGGGTGACATTCTTTCCCGCGCCATATCATCATAACGCTGGATTTGGTCTTGTCCCAGTACACCCTGCCAACGTTTGTTGTTCCCCTTGTGAAAAAAGTCGCTGTTGTTCTTCCACAGGCCATGGTTAGCGCCGGGTGCCATTTTGTCTGCGTTCGCTTTCATCTCATGAAACGACACACCATTGAGAAGATCGGGCCAGATGTCTTCGTTGACGGGAATATCCAGGTAAGCAGAGATTCGTCTCATTTCCCCGTCAAGATCAGCTAACAGATCGTTGAAGTGGACAAACAAAATATTGTCCAGATGTTTGTAGTCCCACCAGGATTGAGCATGATGCAGATGTGACCAGAATGGATACCCATCCTGTTCCCATTCAAAGGATGCACGTTCTAACCAGTCAGTAAAAGCCAGGACAAGAGATTCGGGGGGATGGGGTAGGGTAGGACCTTGTCTGTCGGGTGCGTTGTTTAAATCATCGATTGCCTCAGGGCGCATGTTGTTCCAGTGGCTCCACATGGACATAAAGACATCTTTACCATCCCGGCCGATGAAAATATATTTCACCTTGTCGTAGTACCGAATGCCATCCAATGGCGCATGAGTCTTGATGTAGCGGCGATTGGTCAATGCATCCAATTGCGCAAGCACGTCCTCAATAGGCGCGAAATTGGCGTCCAGCCACGGGGACAATTCATCTTGTGCCACGGGAGGTTGTGGCTGCTGAAACACCAGTGCAGCGCATATTCCCTGCATCCAGGTAGTGCCTGCCTTGTACGACGTAGTGATCAGGATGTCATCTTCGCGGGGTTCGAAATTTTCCCAGCGACTACTGTTCATTACTGCATTTTGATAATGATGAATCTGTTCAGGGACGCGCATAACGCTACTCCAATTATGTGTGTCTGGAAATGCTTGAACCGTTCAGGCCGTCATTCCTGCGAAGCCAAGAATCCATGCAAGTTATAGGTTCACCCGTAGATTGTCTATGCGAAAAAAAAGGATGACCAGTTCGGCCATCCCAAGGAAGCAACAAATCTAGCTGGGGATGTTGCTATTCACATACAAGACGATCAGCCATGCAGACCAGTGGACTGTATGCTTCAACGGATGCCTGCATTTCTTTCATCTTAAAAACCCTCGCTCCATGAGCGATTGCTATCTTCCTGATATCAAGGTCAAGTGCCTGCAGCGCTTCATACATGGTGGTGGTGTTCAGGTTCGCGGTTGGTACCCCTGATTCGTACGGAGAATTCAGGTGATCCGCAATAAAAATTAATTTTTGTGAAGGAACATAGGTCACCAGAAAGTGTGCCGCATGAATCGTCGCCACATCATATATCTCAACCCGATTTCGTCCTTCGCCGAATGTGATACGTTTGTTGACCCTCAGAAAATCAGCATCGGTTGCGTTTGCGACAAAATCCCTGATTGGTTCGACATTGTCATCGACAGTCACCAGGGTTGCGCCGAGATCAATCGCTTCGTTGATTCCTCCAAGATGGTCCTGGTGGTGGTGCGTTATGATCTGGTATTTAAGTGGCTGGTAATTCCCGCTTTCGGAGCGGAAAAGCGACAGCCTGTCCTTCAGACCTGGATAGCCACCTACAGCGATTAAGCCTTCCGGCGAATTGACAAACAAGGTGAAGCCGTTTCCCTGGCCAACATGGTATACATCCTCTGACAGGCGGTTGGCCTTCATCTCGGAAGTATCGATTCGCGCAGCTTCTTCTTCCATGCCTTCAGGCAGTTCGAACTCATGGTCGGGAATGTCCGTGTTAAAACGGGTGCGGTTTGTCAGGGATACAAGGTTTGCAACACCAGCCACGAAAAAATCAGTCTGTGCGGCATACTTGATGCCGTCGGCTTCTGTCATATTTGAGAAAACATAATCAAGCTGCCCGAGCTGCGGATTCGTCCTGATCATTTTCGATATGAAATGTGATTCCTTATCGATATACAGGGTAATGTCCGGGCTGAGTGGAAAGGGAACTTCCACCATTTCATGAGGCCGGTTCAGATAGTCAGCTTCGCCAACGAGTTTGGCTTTGTCCCTGGCTTTGTAAAGTTCGTACGCCAGAATGGCATCGTTAGTTCGCATCGAACCACCAGCGAAAGCGTAGACATCAGCATTTTGGGCAGCGCCATAAGTGTTTGCTCGATAATTAATTGTCCATCCTTCTTCGCCATCGCTGACCGTTGCGCCTTGGAAATCACCGCCACGACTGGCGAACAAAGAATCAGACCTGGCTTTACCGTTTTCAATGTCAACGCTAAGGTGAAGGTTGGTTCTTGCAAGATTAACGAGTTGTGGCGTCCTGCTTTGGCCTGTTGAAGGCGCTAGCATTTTTTTTGAAATGATGTAGGAAGTCAGGTTCCTGATTGCATCGCCGCCATAAGCGTCGGTTACTTGCTGGATCAATGCTTCTTCTTTTTCGCCCGCTAGAGTCGTTAAAGGCAGGAGCAGAGCAGTTGTTAGTACTGAAACCGTAAGGTTCTTTATCATTCTGTTTCTCCGGTCAGATAAGGAAGAGTTTCCTATATATAACGGGCGACAGAATGAAACTTGCCTTCTTTGCATTCAAGCAAGATACGGCTAGTCGATTGATCAACGCGATGAGTTGCATCACGTTTATCCGCCAGATGACTGTGTACCAGTCGTTTCCGCTACGCCATCCTTTTTTTTGCTAGTATCGTAAATGGGAGAGCGTCGTCCCCGGTGGGGCGTGCGGCCTTCAAAGCCGTTGAGCTGCTGTAGAAGTGGCTGGTGGGTTCGACTCCTACCTCTTCCGCCAAAATCACTTCCTAAGAAGTCCTATAGAGCCCTAAAATAAAGAGATACAATGCTTTTTGTGCCCTGAATGCCAAGATCGGTTTTCCGGTACATCCGCACATGCTGAGACATTCTGCCGGATACAAACTGGCAAATGATGGTCAGGACACCAGAGCTATCCAGCACTATATGGGACATAAGAATATCCAGCATACGGTACGTTATACAGAACTATCTCCAGCCAGGTTCAAGGATTTCTGGA
>JAPUGI010000106.1 GCA_027292925.1 Gammaproteobacteria bacterium | reverse complement strand
ACCAGTGTATGGCCAGTGAGGTAGCTTCCGGCATCAGAGGCTAATAGTAGCAGTGGACCTGCGAGCTCATCGGTCTCACCTATTCTGCCCATAGCCGTTGACTCCTTCACATATTCCGTATAGCCGTCGACATCAAAGAATGGGTCGGTCATCTCGCTGGGGAAATAGCCAGGTAATATTGCGTTAACCCGGATACCTCTGTCTCCCCAGCTACAGGCGAGATTTCGAGTCAAATTGTTGACCGCGGCTTTAGTTGCCTGGTATGCAGCCCCGTGATCGCATGCACCACCCAATCCCATAATCGATGAAATGTTGATGATTGAACCACCCTTACCATCAGCTAGCATTCGCGCACCTGCTTCCCTACAGCAGTACCAAACACCCAGCAGGTTAACGCGCACCGTTTCCTCAAAGAGATCGTCAACAAGCTTCTCTGGGACATATCCGCCGTCCAGGACGACACCTGCATTATTAACAACAATATCCAGCCGCCCGAATTCATCCCAGGCTCGTGTCATAGTTGATTCGACCTGAGCAGCGTCAGTGACATCGCATTCGATTGGAATAGCCACGCCACCGGAGGCCGTAATCTCATCTGCCAATGCGCTCAGATTCTCGAATCTCCGGGCTGTAACGGCTACGTTGGCGCCAGCATCAGCTAAAACCTTGGCAAAGTAAGCACCAAGCCCTGATGATGCGCCTGTAACAAGTGCACTTTTGCCTTCCAAACTAAAGCGATCCGAAAGAGATTGCATGTTGCTTCCTTATTTTCGAATGGAGTAGGGAATTCATGATAACTGTTACTACTCTAGAATTCCGTCCTTCAGCGCTCTTGGTGCTTGCTAGAGTGCTTCAATCGCCTCTATCACAATCGATTCGGTCAGTATCTGCGGTAATATCCTGGCGGATGAATTGCCTTTCGCATAAAGCAGATATAGCGGCACACCGCTGCGTCCGTATTCCGCCAGTGCACGGGTTATCACAGGATCTTCGTTCGTCCAGTCAGCTTCAAGATAGCTTACGTTTTTCATCTCGAATACTGCCCGAACTTTGTCAGAACTGAGCGCTACAAGATCATTCACTTTGCAGGTAATGCACCAGGCCGCGGTGAAATTAACAAATACCGGCCCGATTGCCAGCAACGACTCCAATCTCTCCGGTGAATAGGGTTCCGAGACTAGACCCGATGAATTGTCAACAGCAGCTTCGTTAAGTTTTACCGACGCAGCATCGGTACTACGCACAATACCAGTCAAGCCCAGCGCAATAACCGAGAGTGTGAGAACTGCAAGCCTGGACACCCATTTGCCAGCGCCAACCCGTTGACGTTTCGATAACCAGATTGCAAAACCAATCAGCAGCAGTCCGCTGAGAATAGCAAGTAGCCCATCAGAACCATTCTGCTGGTTCAGCACCCAAATTAACCAAACAGCAGCGGCAAACATTGGAAACGCAAATATTTCCTTCAGGGTTTCCATCCAGGGCCCTGGTTTCGGCAGGCGATCCAGTAGTGCCGGGGAAAAGCAGAGCAGCAAATATGGCAGCGCCATACCCAGACCTAACGATGTAAAGACGGCGAGTGAAGTTATTGCATCCCGGGTTAGTGCGTAGCCAATCGCGGCGCCCATAAAGGGGGCAGTACATGGTGCAGCGACTACCGCGGCCAATACACCAGTAAAAAATGAACCGGAATATCCACCACGGTTGACGAGCCCTTCCCCGGCGCCCATCAAGGACAATCCAAACTCAAAATATCCCGATAGGTTCAGGCCGATAACCACGAAAAGATAGATCAACAAACCAACGACGACAGGCGACTGCAATTGAAACCCCCAGCCGATTTGTTCGCCAGTGGCGCGCAGTGCGATCAGGACTGCTGCAATAAGTAAGAAACTAGACACCACGCCAAAGACATAAACAAAACCATGGGTCCTGATAGCGCCTGTATCCGAACGCGCCTCAACCAGCGACAGGATTTTAATCGTTAATACGGGAAACACGCAGGGCATCAGGTTTAATATCAATCCACCCAGAAATGCAAACAGGAGTGCAATGACGAGATTAATCTCATCGCTTTTAGTCGCCCCTGCCTGAAGGGGTCTTACTTCGAACGCGGTTCGCAGTTCCCCACCCGCCTCTTCAGTTACAACGATGACGCCATGCAAATTGGATTTGATCGGATCAAAGTTGTATCCAGGAATAAGATCCAGTTGAAATCCCTTGTCGATTATGGATAACTTCTGCGGCTTCGGAAAATCAAGCACGCCTTCGCCGTAGGGGAAAAAGTCTATGGATTTGATTCTCGAGGCGTCAAGACCTGACATAACCACGCTGAGAGATATCGTGTCATCGCCAACCGAGTATTCGGCCTGAACGCCAATATCCACCGGAAGTTTTTGCCGTGCTTCTTGAAAATAGCCTGCATGCGCGATTATTGGCACTGGCGTTTCATTCGATACGGGTAACAGCAGTTCCAGATCAGCATCTTCCGGTATACAGATATCCGCGCAGACCAGCCACTCTGCTTTTGCACGCAGTCGCAATTGGCCTGCTGCAATCGTGTCCGGCACCGTGATTTGAACCGGGAACACGACCTCATCGTGATAGCCAAAATTCATCAGCGGGCCATAGGGCACCCTCGAAGGGTACGGCCAATGGATTTCCGAGGCACTAAATCCGTCTGGTAACGCCCAGATCAGTTTTGTAGGAGCGCCGGAGTCACCTGGATTTCGCCAATAGGTATGCCATCCCGGCCGGATCACTTGTTTCAATCCGACCCAAAAGGGTTCTCCCGGTTTGATACTGGACACTTCCGATATTAGTTCTGCCTCTACATTGCGGGAGTTAACTGGTGCAGCCATGGTAGAGACGACACACAGGACTAGCAGTCCGGCAAACCAGCCTGTAATTATTCTTTTCAACTTCATGTCGGGCTCAATCAGGGTCTCATTCCCCAGGTTACGGGGCCTTTTAAATCTTCCAACAGTGGTTGCACCCACTCTACCCAACGGCAAAGTTTGGATCTCGTATGCCGGGGATCAATCAGTTCGTGAAATGCAAAACTCTCCATCATGGGAAATGGAGTCCGGTTCTGCATAAGCTTTTCTTCCAATTCTTTACGTTTCGCGGCCGGATCTTCTGCGGCCGCGATCTCTCGATGAAAAGCGACCGCGACACCGCCCTCAATCGGTAATGCACCCATCTCCCAGGAAGGCCAGGCTAATTGATAGGTGTTGGACGCAAAGTGGGCGGCAGAAGCAACGCCAAATGATTTATGCACCGCGATAGTCGCCCATGGGACAGTCGATTGGACTGCGGCAGCAACCGCACTCATCCCATAACGAATTGTCGCCGCCATTTCTGCATCCGGACCGATCATAAAGCCCGGCTCATCCATAAGGTTCACCATGGGGATATGAAAGGTATCGCAAAGCTCCATCATTTTTTTGGCTTTTTGTGAGCCTTGGGCTGTCATAGCACCGGCAAAGTGTACGCAGTCATTGGCTATAACGCCCACAACTGCGCCATTCAGGCGGGCGAGTCCTATAATCAGGCCCTGCCCATAATAGGGTGCTATTTCAAAAAACGAGCCCTGGTCCATGATACTGCTAATCACTTCACGCATATCAAACGGAATACGCCCATCTTTAGGCACAATTGAAATCAATGCCTCATCGGCTCGTTCGGGATCATCATCACAATGAACCCTGTCCGGGATATGCCAGATGTTCTGCGGCATGAAGTCCAAAAACTGGCGCATCTGCTCGAACGCACCCTCCTCAGAATCAGCTACATTGTCGACGATGCCGCTCCTCGTATGGATTTTCCAGCCACCCAACTCTTCCTTGGTGAGGGAAATGCCCAGTGCTCTATCCACCAGCGCCGGGCCTGCTACGAGTACCTGTGAGATTTCCTTCACCATGACGGAAAAATGAGAAGCCACCAGGCGACCCGCCGGAAAACCAGCCACAGGTCCCATTGCACCAGAAACGACCGGTACCACATTCATAGCCTGGGCGATAATCTTGAACCTGGGTTCACTATAAACAGGAGAACCTACCGTTACTGGTCGTTTGCCACTTCCCGAAGACCCAGCGACACTACCTCCACCCCCTTCGAGCATGCGAATCAAGGGTACCTTGAACTGAACTGCAAGCTCTTCGGCATAAACACTCTTACGTAGACCTGCGCCATTGGGCGAGCCACCTTTCAGTGTGAAGTCCTCACCCCCCACCACTATCCGGCGGCCGTTAACTTTGCCAAAACCGACAACATAGTTAGCCGGTGTAAAGTCCTCGATAGAACCGTCTTCACCCTTTTCTGCGAAACCCGCCCCCTCACCGTGTTCTTCGAAACTGTTTTTCTCAATCAACGCATCAATCCGCTCTCGGATGGTCAATCTGCCCTTGGCATGTTGATTGGCAATCGATTCTTCACCACCCTGCTGTTTGGATAGCTTGACCCGCAGTTCAATCTCATGGGCTTCTTTCTGCCAGCTCATTCTAATCATCCAATTACTTGATATTAGAAACCTTTATAACAATTCTGATGAGTTATAGAAATGATGGTTTGATCATGTTAGTTTCCTCTCCCGAAAGTAAACCCTCCTGTGTTACGAGCCTTGTCTTGCCCGATCTATAACAAAGGCAGCAAAGGTCCAAAGTCCAGGAATACCCAACAACGATAAATCAGCGAACGTGGACTCGCTTATGCAGATTGCTGTACCTGCCGAAACCTGGACCGGGGAACGACGAGTTGCCCTGATTCCGGATTCAGTCAAAAAACTCACGCAGGCGGGTTTATCCGTTGCCGTGGAATCGGGTCTCGGCGTCAAAACGGGCTATTCCGATGCGGACTACATTGAGGCAGGGGCGAGTGTCTCATTGAGCCGTCAGGAACTGCTGGGTTCAGGGGACCTTATTCTCAGGGTGAGGAAACCCGAGGTACAGGAAGTCCCGTTAATTAAGAAAGGCGCAATCCACATCAGCTACCTCGACCCCTATAACGATAGCGAAATTGTTGATGCCCTGGCTAACCAGGGTGTCACCGCCATCAGTATGGAGATGATTCCACGAACGACCCGGGCACAAAAAATGGATGCTTTAAGTTCCCAGGCTAATCTCGCGGGATACGTTATGGTCATCCTGGCAGCCCAAAAGCTGGACCGTATCCTGCCGATGATGATGACTCCGGCCGGTACGCTCAGTCCCGCAAGAGTGTTTGTGATCGGCGCAGGGGTCGCCGGACTTCAAGCTATCGCCACCGCTAAAAGGCTGGGGGCCAGGGTTGAAGCATTTGATACACGCCCGGTTGTAGCCGAGCAAGTGCTATCTCTTGGCGCAAAATTTGTTGACATTGACCTGGGCGAAACCGGTGAGACTAAAGATGGCTACGCGAAAGAACTAACGACGGAGCAGCTGGAAATGCAGCGCCAGGGTATGATAGATGTCATCAGCCAATCTGATATCGTCATTACCACAGCGCAGGTATTTGGACGCCCAGCCCCGAGAATTGTAACCGCTGATATGGTAGCCGCCATGAAGCGAGGCGGAATCATCGTCGATATGGCAGTGGACTCTGGAGGCAATGTCGAAGGGTCCGTCTCAGACGAGACGGTTAACGTAAATGGCATCTCAATCATTGGTGTTTCTAACCTGCCTGCTGAAGTCTGCCAAG
>JAPUGI010000105.1 GCA_027292925.1 Gammaproteobacteria bacterium | reverse complement strand
CAGGGCGGATTAATTCAAATCCCGGGGCATCTGTTGGCACGATGATCATGGAAGCTAGTTCGAGTGCGGTCCCCTTGGGGTTGGTTAGCACCATCGCAATGGCGAACCGCGCTCCGATTGCACCACTGGTAAACCATTTGTGGCCGTTGATGACCCATTCGTCACCGTCTATTACCGCGGCGGTTCGAAGGCCAGTGGGATCAGCACCGGATGTATCCGGTTCCGTCATTGAAAAACAGGATCGGATCTGACCTTCGAGCAAGGGTGTTAGCCATTGCTGTTTTTGTTCTTCAGTCCCGAATTCAGCCAATATCTCGGCGTTACCAGTATCTGGGGCATTGCAGTTGAATACCCTGGGCGCTATAGGACTTCTGCCCATATGTTCACAAAGAATTGAATAATCGTGATTGGAAACTCCGGCGCCCCATTCCTTATCTGGTAAATAGAGGTTCCAAAGCCCAAGGTTTCTTGCTTCTTTCCGAAGTGCTTTCATGGTTTGTGTGTCAGTCCCATTACTGGTTTCCGCAACCTCTGCCTGAACGGTGTTCTCCGAAGGAATAATCTTTTCATTCAGGAATCGTAGGACCTGGTCCTCAATGATCCTGCCTTCTTCTGAAATACCGAATTCCATGCGTGTCTCCCTATAAGGAAATATTTCAACGCATGCTAACAATCGGGTGCCTGACTTTTTCTGATTTAGATCATGTTGATGGACTAAAAATCGCTCCTGTTTGTGGCTTATAAGTTTGCTGAATGGTTGGATGTTGTGAGGGACTGATGAAACTCCTTGTGGCGAGATTGATATAGATCAAACGAATGACGGACCGCCTTGGATATAGTTCGCCATGAGACAAAATTGAAGTATTTAAAAAAAGGACACCCTGATGAAACGAATCTTTCTGGCTATTGCAGTGATTATGTTTTCCTTATCGGCTTTTGCCGGAGATATTGCCGCGGGCAAGTCAAAGGCTGCAACCTGTATGGCTTGTTATGGGGGAGCGGGTATCAGCCCAAATGATATTTGGCCTAATCTTGCTGGTCAGAAAGAAGGATATCTGGTTAAGCAGATCAAGGCTTTTCGAGATGGCGATCGTGTTGACCCGATGATGGTGCCGATGGTGAAACCGCTGTCAGATACGGATGTTGAGAATCTTGCTGCTTACTTCAGCGGTCTTAACTAGACCGGGGCTACCGCATGGATCAAAACATCACCTTTGATAGCGATCTGATAAAGCGATACAACGTTCATGGTCCACGTTACACGTCGTACCCAACTGCGCTGCAATTTGGAGATTTTCATCCAGAGGAACTCAAAAGCGCCATTGCCAATTCCCCGTTGAAGGACCGGGACCTGTCTTTGTATGTGCACCTGCCGTTCTGCGCAACGCTTTGCTACTACTGCGCGTGTAATAAAATCGTTACACGCAAGAGAGAACCAGCAGTTGAGTATCTAACCTTGCTTGAGAAAGAGCTCGATCTTGTAGCCCCTTTATTTAAGGGCAGACATGTCTCGCAGCTGCACTGGGGAGGTGGGACGCCAACGTTTCTCGAAGATGAGCAAATATCCAACTTAATGGCTGACATTCGTGAGCACTTCACATTTAGAAATGATGCACAGGGAGAATTCAGTATAGAAGTAGATCCGCGTACCGTTGATGCAGATCGAATTGCGCACCTGCGAGCGGTAGGTTTTAACAGGCTATCCCTTGGCATTCAGGATTTTGCACCGGCAGTTCAGAAAGCTGTGAATAGAATTCAGTCTTACGGCGATACAAAAGATGTCATTGAAGCGGCAAGACTGTGTGGATTTCGATCGATATCTGTTGATCTGATATACGGGTTGCCTTTTCAGACTTATGCTAGCTTCAAAAATACCCTTAACCAGGTAGTTAGTTTAAGACCTGACAGGATATCAATATATAACTATGCACACCTGCCAGAGCGCTTCTCCCCGCAGAAAAGGATCCTGGTCAGTGACTTACCACGACCGGAAGAAAAGCTACGGATCCTTGAGCTGTGTATAGAGTTACTTAACGCGAGTGGTTACGTGTATATCGGTATGGATCATTTCGCCTTACCGGATGATGAGCTTGCTATCGCCCAGCGGGATGGCACCTTACAGCGCAATTTCCAGGGATATTCGACCTATGCAGATTGTGACCTGCTTGCGCTGGGAATAACCGGGATCAGTCATATCGGTAATACCTATAGCCAGAACGTCAAGGAGATGGATGCGTATCGCAACCACCTTCTTAGCGATAGGTTTCCGATAGAGAAGGGTGCTGTGATTGATGATGATGACCAGGTCCGAAAGCAGGTCATTAACGAGTTGATATGTAACTTCAACCTGCGATTCAGGGTGTTTGAGGAGAAATTCAATATTGTTTTTACTGACTATTTTGCCGACGAGATGCTTGTCCTTAAATCGATGATAGATGACGGATTAATTGTTGTTGATACCGACACAATCACCGTCACTTCAACAGGAAGACTTTTTATCAGGAATATTTGTATGGTGTTTGATCGCTATATAACCGAAGCCGCTTCCGAAAAAAGATTTTCTAAGGCCGTATGAAAACCAGGAGAAAGTAACGTGACGAAAATACTAGTAGTGCTTGATTCACGGGAAGAAACCCATGCTGCTCTCGAGAGATGCCGAGAAATCTCTCCGGAAGCGGACGTGCAATTGCATGTTTGCACGTTGGTTGAACCGGCTTTTGCGAGTGAGATGGCTCAAATCTTAAAGGAGAAAATAGCCTGGCTGGATGAGCAGATTGAACCTTATGTGGAGCTTGGCTATGACGTCACGGCCGAACTGATTCCCATTGGACGATTGTATGAGAGCATCATCAAGGTTGCCTCCAAAATTAGTGCCGATTTTATTTTCAAACCCATGCGACAGCATTCGCTAATCCGCAGGGTGGTGCTTACCTCGAC
>JAPUGI010000104.1 GCA_027292925.1 Gammaproteobacteria bacterium | reverse complement strand
CAAAAAAGGTAGAGCTTGACTACATCAAGGCCAATATTCACCGGCTCAATGCTATGCCGGTCGATATGGTTTTCCATATGGGCAAGCTGGGGGCCATCCTGATTGCGGAAGGTGCAGTCAATTTCGCCAGCTGGGTACGGGCGATGAAACGAGCGCTTGGATCCAAGGATTTTGGCAAAGTCGAGTCGGACCTTGAAGAAATCTATGCCCTGTCACAAGACCAGCGTCACCAGGACCGTGCCGTCCAGGGAGAACAGGATGTAACTCAAGTCTTGACCGCAGTCGAGGCAATGTCAGAAATAGACGAAGCTCTGACACACAAAATGGTTTACGAGTTGGTCCGGGGCTACATCCTACAAGGCATCGTTGGTGAAAATGAGGTCATGGCTAAAGCTCATGCGGATCTGGAACCGTTATTTCCCAATCTTTCTGAACGCGATGTACGGCGGCTGTTTTCACAGTACGGCAAGGCAATATTCCCAAGTCAGCAATTTGATAAAAAACGGGCCAGGGAATTACGCAACCTGATCCGCATACAGGAGTCCATCGACCGGCTAACGGAAGGCAAGGCAGCCAAGCGTACCGGATTGCAGCGTGACAAGGACACACCGGAAATAAGGGAGAAGACCCGAGCCCTCCGGATCTGGCAGCGCAGATATGACAGAAATCATCCGGTGCCGTCCAGGGATAAGCTTGCCAACATTGACCAGACCAGAATAACGCGCTTGACCAATCGACTTGCGGATCTTGAAAAGGAGCTGCGAACCGGCGAGAAACCCGGTAAGCCTGAGACTGTCCCTGATTCGCCCGAAGTGATTAAGTTGAAAGGTAAGATCAACGCCATCAAGGAACGCCTGGCTGAGATTGAAGCGGCGAAAAATCCACCGCTGACCGAAGACCAGCGTTACAACCAGTTGCGCGGCAAGCAGTTCAAGCGGGAATTGCGTGAGGTCGAACGTCGATTGCGGGAAAAAGATTATGCCAAACAAACCCGCAAAACTCCCCCGGAACTTAGTGACGAAAACCTACAATTGCAATCTGAATTGGTGGAAGCCAAAGTTGCATTGAATGAAAAAATCATGGTGTGGGAGCGGGCGCAGTTGGATGCATTTGGCAAGGGTGTTGATTTTTTGTATGAAGCAATCAGCATTTCACGCGCCACCATCACATCAGTGGATTTGTCCGCCGTGTTGCGCCAGGGCGGGTTTATCACAATGGCTAATCCGTCTTTGATTCGCCGGACCTATGGCGCGATGATAAGTGCTTTGAAAAGCAAAGCCAATCAGATCGCGGTTTTTGAGGAGATTCAGAACCGGGAGAATTTCAGGCTGTACAAGATCGCCAAAATACATTTGAACGCACCAGGCGCCACAGATCCCGGCAAAGTTGATGAAGTGTATCAAGGCCGACTGCAAGAGCACGTTCCGATTGTGGCTGCGTCAGGACGAGCATACCTGGCGTTTTTGAATCGCTTGCGGGTTGATGCATTCGATAAGATCCTCGCTTCGTTCGAAACCAAAGGCCAAGTGCTGACCACTGAAGAAATACGTGCTTTGGGTCGTTTTATCAACATGACGACCGGACGCGGTAGCGTTGGGGTGGCTGGCGGTAAATTGGGCTCAATTATCTTTTTTGCTCCTCGATGGGTGCTTAGTCGGTTCCAACTGGCCCTATTCGTGCCACTTTGGCCGCAAAGAAATTATCTTGGAGGGGGTAAGATGGTCAACCCGGTTTCGTTGCGCATGAAGAAAGAGTTTTTTTACCAGTACGCCAGAGCTTGGGGAGGCTATATGATCATGTGGAATATGCTGGCGATAGCTTTTGGCGCCGGCAGTGGTGATGAGGATGACCCTCGCTTGGAACGGGATATGCGATCAAGCGATTTTGGCAAGTTGAAGGTAGGCAATACGCGCCTTGACGTGACGGCTGGAATGTCTAATGCGATGGTGTTCATGGGACGCACTGTAACGGGTGAAATGAAAACACTATCGGGCGAGATCAAGGCACTCGATTCAGACCTCTACGGGGCGACCTCGTGGGATGATGTTGGTTGGCGCTACCTGCGTTCCAAGCTGGCTCCACTTTGGAGTAGCCTAATCAATATCCGTACTGGCACTAACGTGGTTGGTGAGACCTACGAAGACCGGGGAGAATTCCTGCGTGAAGGACTTGGGATCACACCAAAGATTGCAGAGAACAAATTAATCATCGAAGGATTGTCCATGACTGTGCCGTTGGCGCTGCGGGATTTCTACGAGGCATTGCTGGAGCATGGGTATCCTCCAGCGATTGCCTTGCAGTTGGTTGCGATACACGGTGTCAGCATGAACACCTTTGAACCTACTCGTGGCGGCGGTATTGGGAAGCTCGGCACACTCGACGATTAGAAATCAAACACATCCGTTTTCTTGGCCGCTACCGGCTCGGGGTTTTCTGATTGCTCCTGTTCCGCTGCGATCTGTGCCGGTGATCTTGCCTGCCGTCTATTTGGGGCCGGTCCCTGCTTTGTGTCTTCGACCTCGGCAACCTGCTTTATGTCCTTTTCCGCTGCTTTGCTCACCCTCTCCAATTCGCCCTCAATTGGCTCAGATTCCTTCACAGGTTCATTCGCGGCTCTGACTGCCTCTTGCACTCTTTGTGCAGCTGGTGACGTAGCGGGCGCCGTCTCCATGTCATATTGTTGATTATCCCGGTCGATCAGATCCAACAGCGAATCATCTGCCATTGGAATGGACTTTCTTAACCGCTTGGCGACCGTCTTACGATACATTTCCGTCTTCCACAAGGTCCATGCCGGTGAGTTTTTCGAGCGACTGGACAAGCGCACTTTTTCCAGCTCGTCTACGCGCATTGCTTCGCGCCATTTTAGTCCGGTCTCCAAATGAGTCGCAATTGCGTAGGCTAAGACGATTTCACCGGGTTCACTGAGCATATCCGGTTCGTGTATGATCTTCGGATCGTCGCCTTTGTCATACCGAAAAATGTCATTTTTATAGACGATTTCAGCCCGCAGATCGTACCCGGCCTGCGCCATTTTCTTACGCATACCATGGATCATGGGTTGCCACTGGACCTGATCACCGTAAACGATGAGGGCGCCTTCCCGGTTGTCTGGCATAAGGCCGTCCTTCGCTGCGTCCTGGCAAGCGAGGAACAGGGATGTTCTGTCCGCTTGAAGTAATTCAGGTTTGCGCTGAACTACGTGGATCGTGACCGCCGTAAATTTTGCCAGCAATGCGTCCGGCATGAATTCCCTCAAACCGTCCTGAGTCTTCGTGCTTCGGATCTGTTGCTTGAAACCGTCGATAAGGGCTAGTGCTGTGGACTGGTTCATAATTTAATCCTTCGCCCATGGGGGCAGTGATAATGTTTCGATGGTGGTGTCGTAGTTCGGCCAGGTGTCGGTCTCCACGCAATGTGCATAGAGCGCCAGGTTGGCGCCGTACTTACTCCTGCCACGGTCGATGTCACCTTCGGGGATCTCATAGATTTTGACCCCGTAAGGGGGCTCTTTTTCGAATGCGACGATGAGGTACAAATCAGGTCGGCCAATCGACCACTCCATCACATCCTGGTAAAACGTAGCGGCGGTAAAATACCCGTATTTGTATGCATCCCGCGTGAACGGACCCTTCCGGGCATCTTTGGTCGACTTCATTTCTAAACAGATTTTTAGGCTATGCACTTTGGTCAACCAGTCAGCTTTGCATTTGACCGGGATCCCGCAAATCGGATCGACTGCGAAGATCGCTCTTTCCGCCACCCCTTTGTCGAAATAAACCGACAGTTCCGGATGATTGCGGATCATGCCGCCAATGTGCAAAAACTCGCCAGCCTGGTCATCAGTTATGATCAACTTTCCTTCGTTCACCATATCGAATTGCTCCCAAAAGGAGATGCGGTCCATAGCCAATTCCGTTGGATTCTTGCTGGCAAGCTGTGGTTTGGTCGGCCTGGCTGGTGCATTTGCCGGGATGATGCCATGGCAGTCCATGAAAGACTCAGGTTGCAAGACGGCATGGTGCAGAGAAGAACCGATCAGCATGTCCGGGGTGGATTCTTTGGGGTGCTGCTTGGCGTACTTAAAATGGGCCGCGGATCTGCCGAGAAGTTTCAGGTCAGAATTGCTGACTGAGGGATCCGCGAAATATACTTCGTCGGTGATGTCGTGGAGTATTCCGGGTTGCATACTGATGCTTGTTTGTGTTTACAAAAAGGGGGATGTAGTGTACGTTTATTTGCGTACAGTAGCAAGACGGTAATTATGACACCAGCACAGATCGTTATCGACACCTTCGGGCTAAGACCTTTAGCCAGGACACTTGATGTTTACCCGTCAACGGTAGCACGATGGAAAACCGGCAAAGGACTGGTCCCGGCTCGTTACCATACCAGGCTTATTAAGCTTGCCGAAGGCAAAATCTCGACCCACGATTTGATTTATGGGAGGTCCGATGATAACTGACGAACAGATTGTCTATGACGCCCTGCGTATCTACGCAGAACAGCGCAAAGCGTTCGCCACGAAGATTGTCCAGAAAGATTTTCTAAAGCCAGATGGCGAAAAGGCAACAAAGCAAGACATCCGCGAAGCATCCGCGACAGCTTTGCAATGCATCAGGCTGCGGGACCACGCGCTGAAAATGGCAGATGGACCCGCAAAGGAGCCCCGAATCGTTCGTATCAATTGACATGGGTAAAAAAGCAAAAAAGAGGCGCGAACGTGCTGCCCAAAAAAAACCACCCGCTGAACTCGTGATTACTAGCATAAGAGGGCCAAAGTACCAACTCAAGTTGCTTCCTTACAGTATTCAACATGGATTGAAAAAACATTGATCGAACTATGGCCGTTTCAACAAACCCTCATCCAAGACCTACGATCAGCTTTGATCTCGGGACATCGGGCTCCACTTCTTGTGTCTCCCACTGGGTCTGGCAAAACGGTCATGTTCGCTTACTTGACTTCACGGTTGGCGGCGAATGGGTTTCGGACGATGATACTGGCCCATCGCAAAGAATTGCTCCACCAGATTTCAGATACATTAGCCGACTTTGATGTTCTCCATGGAATCGTGGCGCCAGGGGCAAAGTATGCTTATCGCGCACATCATCCGGTCCACGTCGCCAGTGTGTTTACCATTGTGCACAGGCTCAAGTGGGTTGTCGCTCCGGACTATGTGATTATCGATGAGGCGCACCATGCCATCGCCGGATCCACCTGGAGCAAAGCGCTCGATCACTGGCGGCTACTCAATCCAAAGATGCGGCTTATCGGGGTCACGGCCACTCCCGAACGGCTCTCCGGGGAGGGGCTCGATGATACCTTCGATACGCTGTTGATGGGGCCATCTGTGAAGGAACTAATTCGTGATAGTTATCTGGCGCCGTACCGCATATTTGCTCCGCCAGTAGCTATCGACACGTCCGGACTGCATCGCCGCGCTGGTGACTTCATCCGGGCAGAAGCGGCAGCGCTGATGGACAAACCGAAGATCACCGGGGATGCTATCGAGCACTACCGCAGACACCTTAACGGTGCGCCAGTAGTCGCGTTTTGTGTGAGCATCGAACATGCACACCACGTAGCAGAGAACTTTCGGCAGGAAGGCTATAGGGCCGCTGCGGTCGACGGCACGATGAAGGACCGGGAACGCACCGGGATTGTTCAGGATTTCACCGCTGGCCGGCTGAATGTCATGACCAGTTGTGACCTGGTAAGCGAAGGATTCGACGTACCCGGCATGATGGGCTGTATAAATTTACGTCCTACTGAATCGCTGGCAATGTGCCTGCAGCAGTGGGGCCGCACACTGAGGTATCAAGATGGAAAAACAGCTATTCTCCTCGATCACGTTGGAAACTCCGCACGGCATGGTCTACCAGATCAGGACCGACAATGGTCACTTGCGGGTAGACCAAAATCTGACAACAGAAGGGATGAGGACGATATTTCTATACGACAGTGCGGAGCTTGCGGCAGGGTGTGCGGTGTTGCAAGCAGAAATTGTCCAGAGTGTGGTGCTGAGTTCGAAATCAAAGCCCGAAAGATTCAAGAGGTTGCGGGCACTTTGGAAGAAATTGAACAGCAGCGACAGCAGGAAATCTATACTCGAAAGAATGAAGTATTTAGTGCTAGGGACATCGAAACGCTGACCCAAATTGGTCGTATGCGCGGCATGAACAATCCCGTAGGTTGGGCTGGTCATGTGCTGGCCGCGAGAGCAAAAAAGGCACTGAAACGGAATAATCTATGAAGACAATAGCTATGCTTACGCAACAATTGGAGGCGGCGATTGGTCGCCTTGAAAGAGTGATGGAGGTAGCTTCCGAACTAGATAGCATACAAAGATACCACATTATTTTGACCGATGATTACTTTGAATTTGAAACTACAAATAAATGGGACGGTCCTAGTGATAATGTGATTATGGAGGAGGATTTTAATCGTATGCTGGAGCGGATAAAGTGAAAGAAATTGCGGGCATGAAAACGAGCATGACTGACCAACAACTGTCTATGTTGGAAATAACCTGTGAACTTGTAGAGCAAATAGTGAAAATCAGATTATTGGCGGCAGGACTTGATAATGTGGATTTGGAGGGAGGGCATAAACAATTTACCTGCGAACTCCAAGCTGCCGCGTTTTCAATTGAAAATGAGGAACTTTTGTGCGAAGAACCGATAAAATATTTGCAAAAGTATGTGCAACATATCGAGGAATGCATGAACCTGATGATTGAATCTGATTTGAATGGAGGAACGGTTGAATTCAACTACGATGGTAACTGCTCTGTGAGGTTAGTCCCTGACTCGTGAAAGACCAGTGGTCCATGAACGACATACCAATCGGCAAGTATGATGTGCTGACCGAGGCCAATCCGTTGACCGGCGAGATCAAGCAGATCACCAGGATTGCCGGGAAGATCCAGGAAACGATCATCCAGACCAAATCGGACCAGATCCGCAATGCGCTCATCGACCTGGAGTGGACTCCGCCAGAGGGGAAGGAGCATATCCCGGAGTCAAAACTGCCGGATGGATTCAGAGATCACTACATGCCGAAAATAGCTCAGACGTTTTACTGTGACATCCTGATTGCTGAATACCCGCTGCACGACCTACTATCCATCGTGGTAAGCTTGGCCGAGAAGTCCCATGAAAGAGGCCCCCCTGCTAAAACGGATCATGCTGGCTTGCTCACGCGGGAGTAGTCGCCTGTTCCGGATGAATGTCGGCATGGGCTGGATCGGCAATACTGTTAAACGGTTCTCATCACATCGACATATAAATATTCATGTCCATCCTGGCGATGTGCTAATCCGCAATGCCCGACCCTTCCATTCAGGTATCAAAGGCATGTCCGACCTGATCGGCTGGTCATCCGTGGTGGTTACTCCCGAAATGGTGGGCACGACAGTGGCGATTTACTCTGCCGTTGAGGTCAAGCAAAAATCTGGCAGGCCGACTGACGACCAAAAGATATTTATTGATAATGTGAGGCGCTGCGGTGGACTGGCTGGAGTCGCCAGATCAGTAGAAGAAGCACAGGGGGTGTTGCAAAAATAGCGTACACCGTGTAACGTGTCTTTCCACCCAAAGGACACCCATATGAACATGATTCAATCGCCACCCCTTACCTCCGAAGTCGATTCGGTACTGTACTTCTCTCCCAGGGAGGTACGATTTGGGTTGAAACGGATCGTTGGAATCCGTATCGACGTTCCAGAAGTCTTGTGCGCTGTCCCATCGTCACACTGATCTTGGTGGGGGCGGCGCATGAGCGTGGATTTTCAGAATGTAATCGAAAAATTTCCTCTAACCGAAGTTGCCTCACACTACATCCCCATCAATAAGAATTTGGCGAACTGCCCCTTCCATCGTGAATCTCAAGCGCAAAATTTCCACGTGTATCGTGGCTTTGATGAGATCGAACGCTACCGCTGTTTGGAGTGCCACGAATATGGGGATGTGGTCGAATTTGTGTCGTTGATAGAACACTGCACCAAGTCGGAGGCAGTGGAAAAAATCAAAACCAGCAACTTGCCACTACCCAGCAGTTGGGTATTGGAGGATCCGCCATACGATCAATCCAAAGCCTGGTCTCCAATGATCCCATCGCCACATGAAGCACCTGGCTACAATTGGGAGCTCACTTATAACCCGGTGAGGTCTACGCTGGTCGACCTGGGCCCGTACATTTTCCGGTCAGATCCGTACCACGACCATGAGGGTCTCCTCATGTTTTGGGTTG
The DNA here is from genome assembly GCA_027292925.1 of Gammaproteobacteria bacterium. Classification (GTDB taxonomy): domain Bacteria; phylum Pseudomonadota; class Gammaproteobacteria; order Pseudomonadales; family Azotimanducaceae. The sequence continues at coordinate 7,461 of JAPUGI010000104.1, read as the reverse complement.
TCCGGCTGACGTTCAATGACGGATTCCAGGTTGCGCTCCAAGTCACGTGGTGTGTCGGACCCAAAAATGAACAGAAGTGGTGCCTACGTGAAATGGAACCAAAATTCCCGCTGATGGGGCTCGACGCCCTGGTCGCTGATCCAGCGAAATATGTTCTTCTCCTGGGGTCGGAGGAGGACAAATCCGAACATGATAGAAATACTGACGGTGGAGCAGTCGCCGTCACCTGGTTTGGTGATGATGCCGACATTGCCAAAACAGATTGGGCCCCACTCGTCGGCAGGAAAATCATCTACTTATGCAGCGACTCAGAGTCGAACAGGAGAGCTATGCAAAGAATATTCAAAATCGTTGAAATTGAAAAGGCAGGGAGCGGATGAATCAAGTAGCCGAAACCAAAACCGATCTAATCCCGATTGAGTCTATCGCGCACCCATTAGCCTTGTTTTGCGAAGGCGGGCTCGATGACTTGCTGGAACAGATCAGGCTTGCAGCATGGCTCGACAATCCTGATGCAACCACCCAAAAAGGTCGTAAAGAGATCGTTTCCGCAGCCTACAAAGCCACACTCAGTAAGGGTGTCATTGTTGCTGCCGGTAAGGGTTTGATCGGTGAGTGGAAAAAGCAGGCTGGTATGGTGAGCACCGAAAGCAAACGTGCCCAGGAATTTCTCGATCAATTGAGCACCGAGATCCGTGCGCCAGTAACAGAATACGAAGCATCCATCAAGCTTAAAAAGGCGATGGAGGATGCCCATGACGCAGCAATCGTTGAAAACGATTATCGGGATATGCGGGCCAAATTGGCCGAGCAAGAAGCACAACTCAAGGCGGCGAATGCGAAACTTGTAAAACAGCAGCGGGCAGATACAAAACAGCGGGAGGCAGATCAGGAGGAGCGGAATCGTTTAGCGCGGGCTGGTGCTACTGTTGAGGAGGCAGCACCTAAAGTAAAGGGCGATGCGAAACCTGTGCCGCAACCCGCCGAGCCAGCGAAACCCGCAGATGACGCATGGGGATCCCAGGTAGCACCCGAGCAAGCATTATCCGGCGATATTCGCATCGGCGATAGTTCAGTGCCGCCGATTATCGGGCTGACAGCAACACAAGTAAACTACGACCTTGAACACCAGCGGACTGTCAACATCGGGGCATTTGAGGCACTGAGAAAAACGGGACTTAGCCGCAAAGCTGCCAAGCATATTGTGGTCGCCGTTGCCAAGGAGGAAATCCCCGGCATGAGGATGGTTTACTGATGATGAATCAACGCGAATACGACGAGATCAGGGAAATTTTAAAGAGTGCTGGCAAACCAATGCTAATCAGGCGGGTTGAGGGATTAGTCAGGCACAATAGTCATCTGAAACTCACGGTCAAGGATGTCTTACCTAATGTGGATTGGTGGGACGATGCGCACGAATGGATGAAAGAAAATGAGGCTAAAGATTCGGTCAGGCTTGTCAAATACATAATCGCCGGTTTGTTGTGCGAGTACCGGAAACTGCTTATAAAATTCGATATGGTACATGACGCTATTGCCGACGCTCACGACTTGCTGGAACAGGAGGTAAATCCGCTCTGATGACCTCGATTACTAGAAATGAAGAAATGGCGGCGCAATGTAGAGCGTTTCATTCGAGGCACCCTATGGTGTGGGTTTTGTTCCAGGAATTTACTTTTAATCGAATTCATATTAAATGTGAGCATTATTCAGCCAGAGCAATATTTCATCGTATTAGGTGGGAGACAGATCAGGCTAAAACAGCTAATGATGAATTCAAACTGAACGACCACTACAGCCCATTCTATGCACGTGCTTTCATGAATAAATATCCGGTACATGATGAGTTTTTCAGGACCAGAAAACAGATCAGTAAGGATAAGCCTGCGACGAATTTACCACCTTTGGGACCGGAAGATTTTGAGGAAACTTGATGACTTATGATGACACCAAACTAAACGCCGCCTTCGCCGCCTGGCTGGACCAAAACGTCGAACAAGGTTTTGGCGATCACTATGCCGGGGATCTGCTCGATGATTTCGAGGAATTTCTGGCCGAAACCAAGATGATGAGACGCCATCCGGGGCGGGTCATATTCGGGCGCAAACTGGGCGAGGCTGGCTTTGGCAAACGCAAGTACCTGGGGCTGACCTACTATTATGGATTGACCCTGAAAAAAACTCGCCTCTCCAAACCGAAACGCTACCAGAAGACCGTCGATGCGGACGCACAAGAGGTCACGGATCACGAGGAAATCCAGCGCAAGAAGGACCACGAAAAGTCTCCGGAAGGGCGCAAGGATCGCCTCCGTGAATTCCATAAAAACTTGGCAGATGAAGATGCCAAGCGAGAGCAACATGAAGCAGAATCAGATGGACCACCAATAACTTAGGAGTCAAAATATGCCTACAACAGAAAACACAACACCAGTACACGAAGATTGGAAAAAAAACGGGATCAAAAACGGCGCTATGGTTGATTTTGTCGCCTGCAACGTTGGGTTGTTCACCAGAACGATAAAACTGGACGAGCCTATCGTGGTCGACACGGCGGTCTCGCTGGCTTATTTAATGTGCCTTCGCGCACACCAGTTGGAACTCGAAGTCAAACAGTTGCAGGACGATGCTTCCGGCCCGATATGAAAGAAACGATTGATCCCAAGCATAAAGATTTTGCAGAGCTAGTGTGGAAGTCTACTCTTGTCCATGTTAAGGCAATGTGTCGTGTGACCTGCGTGGTAAATCTGCGTCAAGACTGTACTGAGTGCATTTTTCAAAAGATTATGACAGGTATTCCTGCTTTTATTGAGGGTGAGCATGGAGATAATGTTATATCCGATCCTGATCAATACATGCGCCAGGTCGTGATTTGGGCGAAAGAATCAACCGAAAAAGAACTGGAAAAGCCTTGTACAAAGAGTCAGGTTCAAGTGGTTCCGGTGGTTATTACGGAGCAGGGTAGTGAGTGAAGAATTTACAGAAGCAATGACGGAAGCAATTATTGTAGGCCTTGAAAAAGAAAACAAAGCACTTAAAGCCCGGCTGGATGAACTGGAAAGAGTATTAGAGGGCGTATTGCCTATGGCAAAAGGCTATGCAGCCCGTAACAAAGTAGGTAGAAATCAAGAGAAGATTTTTGAGGCAGAAGAAGCACTAAAATAGGAGTTAGGAAAATGAAAAAACTACTGATTGTTTTACTGACGATATTGATCACCACTACACCTGTCGCTGTTCAAGCCGGCTGGAGACATAATCTGTTTATTGTGGCTGGCGTGATTGGGATTTATCACCCCAACGGGGATTTTTGGATCTGGCAATGCTGGTTAAATTCAGCCGGTCACAATGCTTGTTCTTTCAAAAAATAGCGGAGCAAGGTAGTGGATAGTACAAGATCATTAGAAGATTATTCATTGCCGATTTTGTGGACAAAAATTGACAAACTGGAAGCTAAAAATGAAAAGCTTTCACAACAAATCGTGGAAGCCGTTGGTACATCAGATTATCTTCTGGAGCAAAACAAAGCACTTCAAGCCCAGCTGGATGAATCGGAAAACGTAAAACCAGCACCCATCACTCATCAGGCACTTCAAGCACGGCTGGATGTAGCAGAACGATATGGGGGCATAATTTTAGAAGCGGCTAAGACCGATAACGCAGCACTTCAAGACCGGCTGGAAGAAACGCATGTTGACTACAAAACACAAGTAAATGCGCTTGTGGAGTGTCATGACCGCATTGACGATATGCGGGAATACATTGCGGAAGTGGTCCGTGTTGCACCTGAGTTGGGCACCAGGGTCGCCAGTTTGGAGCGCATAGCATCGCTGCACGTGTGGCTGAAGGAGCGCGGGACCAGGCTGCTGGCGGAGTCGGGCAGTGAGTGATGGTCGGCTATAGATTCTCCTGGCCGGACGATGTGCAGCACCAATCCGAAGTTGGCGAAATTTGTGATAACGTAGTATGCAGAACCGCCCGATTCATATTTGACGAGCCCCTTACAGCTGACGAAAACACGCTGCTTGATCTCATCGACGGCCAATGGTTCGAAGTCACGTTCGAAAAAGGCAAAAAAATTCTCACAGTGATACCGGGAAAGTGGGATAGAAATTAAAAATAAAGGATTGGGATGGCAGACCAAAAGCCCTGGGTTCCAAAACACTTCGTCACCGAAGGTTACAACGATGGCCGCAGCGCTAAAGACCTGTTTAAACAGGGCATTGTCGGTCAGGCATTCTACGACTACATCAAAGCGAGATTGAAGGACGGCCCGCCACAGATCCACATCGAACACCCGGATAAGAAACGCACACCAAAGCCGACCATGAGTGCAGTTCCCGCAGCGACCTCAAATGTAACCTCCCTGGCAGCACATGCCGAAGAACTGGCGCGGGCACAACCGGATGAGGAACTGGCCTTCCTGCCGCCCGAATTCTCCGAAGACGCGATGGCCGAGAAATTCACCGACAAGTACTCCGACCGCCTCAAGTTCTGCGGTCCGCAGATGAAGTGGTATGTCTGGCTCGGGAACAGGTGGGATCGGGACGAGACCTTCATCGACATGGACTACGCCCGTAAGATTTGCAAAGTGGGCGCCAGTCATGCGCTTACACGACTGGAACTGGGTGCGAAAAAGGATCGCATTGCTGACGCCCTCTCCAAGCTTAGAATGTACACAGCTGTCACCAAGATTGCGCGCACCGATCGGCGCCACCAAGTGAACCCCACTCGATTCGATGCACGTGCGTGGATCCTGAACACTCCAGGCGGGCTGATTGACCTCAAGACCGGAGACATGCGACCCTGCCGGGCTGATGACTGGTGTACCCGGATGACCAGTGTCGCACCTGGCGGGGAGTGCCCGCGCTGGCTCAAGTTCATCGATGACTGTACCAAGCAGGATGCAGAGTTAAAACGCTACCTCAAGCGGGTCATCGGCTACTGTCTGACTGGCACCATCATTGAACATAAATTCTTCTTCGTGTATGGCACTGGCGGCAACGGGAAAGGTACTTTCGTCAATACGTTCAATCATCTGCTGGGCACCTACTCCAAGGTGGCAAACGTGGACACGTTCACTCAGCAACGGTTCGCCAAGCACCCTACCGAGCTTGCCTGGTTCCAGGGATCCCGGTTGCTGAACGCGCAAGAGATACCGGAAGGATCAAGGTGGAATGAAACGCGCATCAAGATGCTGACCGGCGGGGATCCCATCACGGCCCGGCACATGTATGAGAGTGAGTTTACCTATTTTCCCACCTTCAAACTGCTATTCACCGGCAATCACAAACCAATCCTGCGTAACGTCGATGATGCAATCCGGCGCCGTCTGTTTCTGATCCCGTTTGAACACAAAGTCGCCAAGAAAGACATCGAGGATGACCTGGAGGAGTGCTTTAAAACGACCGAGGCCGGCGGCATACTCCAATGGGCAATTGACGGTTGCCTGGACTGGCAGCACAACTCGCTCAACCCGCCGGATCGGGTACGCATGTCGACCGATGAGTATTTCGACAGTGAGGATACGATTGGAACGTTCCTGGCGGAATGCTGCGAGATTGGCGCCGGGCATCGAGAACTGACTGCCCGGCTCTATCGACGATACTGTGACTGGTGCGATACGAACAACGAATATAGACTCTCCAATCACCGCTTCCTGCCCAAAATTGCAGCCAAGGGTTACAAGTCTAAAAACCGTGGCGGACAAATGAGCGTGACTGGGCTCAGGCTTCCGGATAACTACAATCCTTGAAACGTTTCTGTTCTTATTTGACCAGAGATTAATTTTTCAAGGAATTCAGGCATCTTTATATCACTGATGCATTTTCCATTGTCGCAAAGAATCTAAAATTCATTTTATTTCTCCGTAGTAGAGCTTGATGGCCTCACCAAGAATATCTGGCAGTGAAGCTGCGGGATATGCGGCCATGATGGCGTCCAGGGTCTCTGCTGCTGGCTGTTCAAGAAATACATGCAGTTCTTTATGGCCTGTGCCCTTTTTGTTGGCACGGTAGATCCTCATGCGTTCGGCGCCGGTCAATGATTCAACATAAGTCATGCTTTTCTCTCCAAGTAAAAACCGATCATGTCGCCTTTTTTGATTGATCGGTTGAACCCCGGATTAATGCCGGTTACGGTCCACGGTTCGCCTTCTATGAATAGTTCGCTCCCCATAGTGTCAGCGATAAATAATTCTCGATCACAGTTCATGGGGCATGTAAGGTAGATATTTGTCGTGGTCTTCATGGTTGGATTCCTGTTTTGAAATATTCGTGCAACCAGGGCAGTAGGTAAAGGTAAAACACGGCCATAATGAACGCGACCAGGAGCAAGCCAAGGAATTCGATAATTACTCGTTTGATCATAATCGTGTAACGGTCACGCACTCCCCCCCGTTCAGATAATTAACCTCCCTGGCTGCATCCGTTTCTTCTGCGAAAGCCTTCACCATATGCCAAGAACCATGTTCCTCACCACCCAATAAATGAGGGGGAGCAAAAAATCCCACTTCATACCGTTGCCTGTGTTCGTGTAAAAAATAAACCCACATATCAATGCCTTCCAATCCAGTCGATAATTGCAGTGAGCAAATCCGGCTCACCAAGTGTGAAAATAATAATCCAGAACGTCCCCCAGGCTACACTCGAAGGAATGCGCCAAGGCGGCTGGTCGAATTGCTCCCGCCAGCGAATTTGTTTCACGATTCGATCTCCCGTTGTACTCCGCATTTCCGACTATCACGTTGTTCAATCTCACCAATGATCAGTGCTGCAAACTGCACCAACGTCTCGCGGCTACGGTCCAACCACGGCCAACCAGAAATCTTTGTAATAACGGTTATCGTGTGCGGTATCTGCTGACGCCGGTGTTCTGCAAGCACGTCTTTAATGGCTTGGCTCATCCTTTGTACCTCCAGTAAACTGCCGCTTGAGTAGTTGCCCAAGCGACAATCATAAGTAAAACTTCTTTGTGGTCACGCCAGAGCTTCTTCAATCTCACTGGTGAATTCCTCCTTGAATTCCTCGATTGAAATTTGGCAATTTTGCAATGCCTCCGCTGCACACTCCAATTGCTCACCCATCGGCGCTGCCTGTAAACCTTCGGTCAGGCTTTCAAACTTCGTTTCCTCATCCTGGCGCATTTCATCCAACCTCGCGCCCGCGTTCACAAGGCACGCTACCAGGTCGTCGCGGATTTGTTTTAATTCCTGTCGTTGTTGGTTGTTCATATCAATCCCAACTCCAAGAACCAAGATTGCTTGCCATGCGGACAGGTGCCGTCATGCTCCACCCAGCATCCGTCAGTGGCCTCGCAGCCGCTCTCATGCAGCCAATCCATAATCTGTTGGTCGTCGGGCTCGGGATCCCGCTGCGGACTGTCGCCCAGGTGGTCCCAATTTCCGTTCCTGAGATAAGTTTTTAAAATTTCTGACATGGTTATAAACTCCTATTAAGTTTGGTTAAAA
>JAPUGI010000103.1 GCA_027292925.1 Gammaproteobacteria bacterium | reverse complement strand
TATCTATTGGTGGTGGAATATTATTCCGGGCGAAAGTTTGTATCAGCTGCCATAACCCCAATAGTGGACTTAATGTGCTGGAAAATCTCGGCGCCAAATATGATGTGCAAACCCTGTCGAGATTTCTTGAGAAGCCTCAGCCGCCAATGCCAGTCTATCCGCTGTCAGCCGCAGATAAGGAAGCACTTTCGGTCTTTCTCATTGAAAATTATTAGTGAGTGAGTTCCAGCATGGTGATACGTTCACCGCCTTCCAGCAGGGGAGATATTTCCGCAACGACATTTTTGCGTTCGGTGGAATGAAACCAGTTTTCCCAGTCTTCCGGCGTACTCCGCTTGGACATTACAATCCTGCGCTGAGAATTCCTTGAATCCTTCAGCGACTCCCCCGTGATACACCCTGGCGCTTTAACAACCTGGCTGACGATACGTTTAACTGTGCAGTCGTAGTAGTGTTCCAACCCCTGGGCAATTTTTCTTTCTATCAGTACTCGAATCATGATGTTAATAAATGTTACACAAAATACAGGCGCGCAATTATACTAATATCGTCGCGCCGAACAAGCCCCGACGAAGTCGTCCTGAACGAAGTGAAGGCTCTCGTAAGGAAAGTATGACAATAGAAGCAGATGTTACAGTTGATGCCACGGGACTCCGATGTCCTGAGCCCTTGATGGTGGCTCGAAACAAGATGATGGACATGGCATCAGGAGAAGTAATCAAAGTAATAGCGACGGACCCTTCAACTTCATGGGATTTCCCAAATTTCTGTAAGTTCCTTAACCACGATTTGATCCACCAGGAAGAGACGGAAGATCAATATTTCTACTGGATCCGAAAAGGTTAAGTGACCTCCGTTTCATACTATTTTGCGTATGGCAGCAACATGAATCCAGACAGGGTTCGTGAGCGACGAATGCTGTTTGATCACTATCAGGCTGGTACGCTTCACGATTATCGGCTGGTGTTTAACAAGCGATCAGTAAAATACATCGGTGCAGCGTCTGCCAATGTGATGATGCAAAAAGGGGCGGTAACAGAAGGTGTTGTCTATAGATTAAAGCATGCAGACGAGATAACCACGATGGACGCTTATGAAGGTTATCCGGTTCGCTATGATCGACGGCGTCTACCAGTCACATGTGGGGATGATCTGGTAGATGCCTGGGTATATGTAGCCAAACCGGATTATATCGATAATAGCTTGAAGCCGACTAGGTGGTACGTGCGGCACTTGTTGGCAGGAAAAGAATTTCTTTCAAGTACCTACATTGAACAACTCATCGCCGTAGACTGCCTGCCTGATACAGATATGGAACCGGAATGACCACAGCAGAAATCGTTCTTAATTTCAATAGGCTGTTTACCGTTGGATACTTTCAATTTGAAGGGCTACCGAAATGACGTTTCCATTCGGATTTACAACGGATCCGGGATTCGATCCAGCAGAAGATCACATCGGTCCTTTTTATTACAAACAAATGGGCGATCGAAGACTTTACGCGTTCATAGCCCAGGACAAACACTGCAATGTTGTGGATGTAGTCCATGGCGGTGTATTGATGACGTTTGCTGACTTTTCGCTTTGTATGGAGGCAACTGACCATTACAAGGAAGAAGATTGCGTTACCGTGAGCTTTAATTGCGAATTTTTATCCACAGCCCGGCTCGGCGACCTAATTGAATGCCGTGCCAACTTAACGCGCAAAACGGGTTCCCTGGCTTTCGTTACCGGTGAGATACTAACCGGAGACGAAGTCCTTTCTACTTTCAGTTCGATCGTGAAAAGATTAAAGCGCGACCAGTGATGAAGCCCACTACTACAAGCGCGTTTACAAGTGCGTTGTATCTTGTCGATGCGTCGATTTATATCTTCCGTTCCTATTTTTCCATTCCCGATTCGTTTGTCGCCGGTAATGGAGAGTCTGTTAATGCGGTTTACGGTTACACTCAATTCCTGCTTGACCTGATTGAGCGTCAACCTGAATACATATCGGTGGCATTCGATGAAAGTCTTAACACTTGTTATCGCAATGAAATCTACCCCGCCTACAAAGCCAATCGTGATCTACCTGACAAAAATCTCGAGTTTCAGCTAGCAAGGTGCCAGGAAGTTACTGAACTGCTGGGATTTCACTGTTTGAGCCTCTACAACTATGAGGCTGACGACATTATTGGCACCATGATGAGACGATTTTCAGACAATCGCCCTGCAGTTATCATCACCCGGGACAAAGATCTGGGCCAGTTATTGGGGGTTGGAGACACACTGTGGGATTTTGCCGCGGATCAATATTCAGACAGGGCTGCAATCAAAGAAAAATTTGGAGTCGAAGCCGAACAGATGGCAGATTACCTGGCTCTGGCGGGTGATAGTGTAGACAACATTCCTGGCGCTCCCGGGATTGGCGCGAAGACGGCGGCTGCACTCCTTTCGCACTTTGACACCCTGGATGGCATCTATGATTCTTTAGATCAGATTCAATCAATAGGCATCAGGGGTGCAGCCCGGGTGCAGAAGTCTTTGCAGGACAACCGGGATCGAGTGCGAATGTTCCAGCAGATTACGCAAATTAATTGCGATGTCCCCCTGGATGTTTCATTGAGTGAACTGACGATAACCCCCAGGTCCACCGATGAGCTTCTTTCTTTCTGTGATGCAATGGCGTTTGGCACTGGTATTCGCAGTCGCATCGAGAAGCACTGCCGTGACAGCGTCTGAGAGGCGATTACGAGTTGGGCTGGTGATGAATCCGGTGGCCGGTATCGGGGGACCGGCCGCGTTGAAAGGAAGCGATGACCCGCATCTTGTAAACCAGGCGAGATTAAGTGGTAGCAAAAGTAAAGTACTTGAAAGAACCGGCATTACGATCAAAGGTCTGGCAGATGTAAAAGACAAGATTGAATTTGTCGCGTATACGGGTGAGATGGGGGAAGCCGCACTGATAAATAGTGTGCACCGGTACAAAGTTCTTGGCGAGATTGGTCAGCACACAACAAGCAATGAAGATACCAGGCGGGCAGTCGAACTGCTGCAATCGGCGTCGGTGGATATCATTCTTTTTGCCGGTGGGGACGGTACCGCCGGAGATATTTGTGATGTTATCAAACCCGGTCAGGTAGTACTGGGTATTCCATGTGGCGTAAAGATGCATTCGGGCGTATTTGCCAACAACCCGGTTGCCGCCGGGAAAATCATCAGCGACATTGCCCTGGGAAAACTCACCACCGTGACAGATGCTGAAGTCAGGGACATTGACGAGCAAGCCTTCCGGGCAGGGATTGTCCAGGCAAAGTTCCGTGGGGAAATGACCGTGCCGGAAGAATTGCGTTACATCCAGCAAACTAAATCGGGTGGGAAGGAAGTAGAGGCGTTGGTCCTGCAGGAAATTGCAGCTGACGTGATCGATAATATGAAACCGGGGATTCAATATTTGCTTGGCTCGGGTTCTACTACCGCTGCCATCATGGAATCGCTGCACCTGGAAAATACTTTGCTGGGAGTGGATGTTGTCAAAGATGGCGAATTGGTTCTTGTTGATGCAACAGAAACTCAATTGTTTTCACTTGTTGAGTCTTCCCCTAGCAAAATCATCATTACCGTGATCGGTGGGCAGGGTCACATTTTTGGACGAGGTAACCAGCAACTAAGCTCGAGAGTAATTCGTGCGGTGGGGTTGGAAAACCTGAATGTCATCGCCACTAAAACGAAACTTGAAGACTTGCAAGGTAAACCCCTGTTGGTGGATACCGGTGATCCATCGCTGGATGAAGAACTCGCCGGACTGCTTCGGGTTACTACAGGCTATGAAGATTCTGTGCTGTGCAGGGTTTCCTAGGAGGTTCCCTTACATTCTGCTGCGCTAAATTTTAGGGAGCCTCTGATCAAGTATTCGATATCTCTGGCCTTTTCAGAGGCTCCCCAGAGAAAAAGCAAGACTAGCTATCATTGGTGTGCCATAATGTTCGACATATTATGTCAAAGCAGAAGGTTATCTGTTGGCGATGAGCAGGTTCGGTAGATTGCGACACCAGATTCGTCTCTTGTTTAGCGTTGTTGTTGCCGCTTTCGTCCTAAGCGGCTGTAATTCTGGTGAAAGTCGGGTAGAAGAGGCTCTGGAAAATGCAGATAAATATGTAAAAGGACTGAAGACGGCCCTCAACAATGGCACCGTGCGAAATGCCACCATCATCACGCAATACGCAGGTATTCTGAAATCAAGCCGTCCAGAACTCGCACCTCTGCTGCTTGAACTGGAGAAGGAAGCCACCACAGAAGGACCGCTTTTCAAGAGCCTGCAAAGTCGATTTCAGGGCATTAGGGACAACACTGAACAATTTCCATCCTGGAAAGAAAAGCATGCGGAACTCACCGCGATCATAAGAGGCGCCGATTTAAGCATCTACAACGATGCTCTCTCTGATACTGTGAATGTCATTGCTGACTTATCCAGGGGCGAATTGGCTCGGGTTAATGCGGTAAGCCAGGACGTGGAACAGAAGATGAACAAGTCCTCGGATTATGGTGCTGGCAGTCAGTACATTGGTAATCCTCACTATGGACGCTGGTCACACGGTTCGGGTGGGTCGTTCTGGGCCTGGTACGGTCAGTATGCTTTTTTCTCCAGTATGTTCGGTGGACGCCGCTACTACTACAACGATTGGGGACGTAATCGAGGTTATTCCTATTACCATGATTACGGTAGGAATAACTATACTTCGCGCTCCCAACGAGCAGGCCAGAGGGATGTTGACAACAGGGCGCGTAAGCAATTTGGATCAAGAGGCAACTATAAAAGCCCATACTCGAAGAGCAGGAGTGGTTCCTCGGGTATTAGCCGTAACAGCACTGCACAGCAGAAGTCGCTGTTCAAGAGTCAGTACTCCAGTGGGGGTAAAACCAGCAAATTTCAAAGCAGCAGCAGAAATAGCAGGTACAGAACCTCTCGTGGCGTGTCACGAGGGAAATAACAGACAACACAGGAATTAAAGATGGACTTGATTAACTTCACCGTAGTTGATGTTTATGTCTACCAGATTATTCTGATCAACCTGGTTATTGTCGTTGGACTATTATCAGGGCTGAGATTTGTGACCGGCGTAGTCGCCAACGTCAACAGTGCCGAAGAACTAGCGGCCAGGGACAACTATGCGTTTGGTGTGGCGATGGCCGCTGGCATTGTTGCTCTTGCACTAATGTTAACCGGGGCGGTATCAGGCGAGGTGGGTGATACCTACGTTAGTGAAATTGTCAGCGTCCTCGCTTATGGCGTGTTGGGTGTGATCCTGATCAAAGTTGGACGCCTGGTCCAGGACAAATTTGTGCTGACAGGAATCCGGATTCAGGAGGAGATCAAGTCAGGAAACCTCGCGGCGGCGCTGGTAGATGCGGCCAATACGCTGGCCACCGGATTGGTACTTCGCGCCGTCATGCTCTGGGTCGAGAGTGACACACTAAATGGATTGTTGGTCGTGCTTGCCGCTTTCGTCATTACGCAACTATTGATGGCTCTGGTGAGTAAGTTTCGCCTGATAATCTACGCCAGACGACACGACGGAGAAAGTCTCCAGTCAGCATTCGTCGCCGGGAAGGTACCGTTAGCCATTCGTTTTCTAGGACACCTGATTGGCGTTGCTCTCGCCATTACCGCGGCTTCTGGTGTTGTGGCCTATCAGACCGAAAACCTGGTTGCTGCATTGCTTGCGTGGGCAGGTATCTCACTGGTTTTCAGTGTTCTGGTTTCACTTCTGGCCAGTATCGCAAGATATGCCGTTCTGTACGGAGTCGATGTCGTTGAGGAAGTCGACAATCAGAACAATGTAGGTGTGGCCGCTATCGAAGCGTCGATTTCAATCTCTATTGGTTTGTTTTTCGTCGCCCTCTTTGCCTGAAAAAAGTTTGCTTCATAGACGCCACGAGCTACTGCTCCACGATGTGTTTCTCATTACCATTATGGGAGTGCTCGCTGCCTGCGGTCTGATCTACGAGTACCTCTTATCTCATTACGCGGGGCGGGTACTCGGCGCGGTAGAGTCAACTATCTTTACCATGATCGGATTAATGATCGTTAGCATGGGTATTGGCTCTTTTCTTGCCAGAGCATTCAAAGAACCCTTCACAGCTTTTGTGTGGCTTGAGTCCCTTATTGCACTGCTCGGCATCAGCTGCGTACTGCTGATAGCTTCCCTAGTGGCCTTCACTTCCATCCTGCCCCATGTGATTGCGGAAACGTTCAATATTCCCCCTGACCTGGTTCCCAGGGGTGGCTTTTTGGCATCGATGCATCGAATTGCCATCTTGAGTCCCTATTTTTTCGGCATTGTCATTGGTTTGTTTATCGGTATGGAAATCCCGTTGATTGCACGGGTTCGTGAAGCCGTTCATGGCGAACACCTGGAACACAACATAGGGACTATTTATGGTGCGGATTATCTTGGCGCAGGTGCGGGCGCGGCCATCTGGGTTGGGTTGATGCTATCTATCGATGTTACCCAGGCTGCAGTCATCACCGCCGTTGCGAACCTGCTAGCCGGGTTGTTTTTCCTGATACGCTACTGGCAAAGGATTAAGTTTCGCAGAGTTCTGTTTTCGCTACACGGTGTAATCTTGCTGTTGGCGATCGCCGTGTATCAATTTGGAGAGGATTGGTCGGCTGACCTAACCGACCTTCTGTATCGAGATGAGGTCGTTTTCAGTCATACCTCCCAATACCAGAATATGACAGTCACCCGCCGTTATATTTCGAGTGAAAAAGAACCCTTGTATGGGTTTTTTCTGAATGGACGCCTGCAGTTTTCCAGCAACGATGAAACGATCTACCACGGTATGCTTGTTTACCCCGCCATGCTGGCAGCAGAAAAAGTTTCCAACGTGCTCATTATTGGTGGGGGTGATGGTCTCGCACTGCGCGATGTCTTGAAGTTTGAACCTGAGTCGATCACCTTGATTGATCTCGATCGGGAACTCGTGGAATTTTTTACCGCCACTGATGAGCAATTGCCAGTTTATCGACAAGCACTGGTGGATCTCAATGAACATGCGTTTTCAGACCAAAGGGTAGAGGTCATCTTTGGCGATGCCTTCGTTGAGGTAGATCGATTGCTAGCCAGAATCTCCTTCTACGATGTGATATTGGTCGACTTGCCAGACCCCAGCCACCCTGACCTGAACCGACTGTACAGCGATCATTTCTACAAACGCCTGAACCTCCTTCTGGCAAGTAATGGGGTACTGGCTGTGCAATCTACATCTCCCTATCATGCCAAGAAGGCATTTATTAGCATCGGTAAAACTCTTTCCATATCGAATTTCAATCATGTAGAACAGTACAGGCAAAACATTCCCAGCTTTGGCGAATGGGGCTGGAGCATCGCCAGCAAGCAAGTAGGATCCCCCAGGGTAAAATTGCAGCGCCAGGAAATTTCGGTTGATCATCCCTGGCTGACAAGGGATTTAATCGTGGCAGCTTTCGAATTTCCAAGGGAATTTTTTGCCGAAGCAGATGACATAGAAGCCAATAAACTGGGAACGAATCGCATCTACCGCTATCACACGGAAGCATGGCAGAAAGAACTGGGAATCTACCAAAATTGAGTGTAATTATGGCGCAGACTGGATATTTTGGTCAGAAGACACAGAATTATAGTAAAAATTACTTGACATATTATGTCGAATCAACAAAACTAGCACTGTGACATATTATGTCGCAGTAGAAACAGGAGTTAATCGATGAATATACAGGATCTGGCAAAACAGCTATCAGACTTGCAGAGTTTTGACGGTTACGAGTTTGAATGCCAGCCAATACCAGGCGAAGTGGACGTGCTGCAGGTCACCGTTGGCGACTTTGAGGAGCTTCCATCCTATGTATCTATCACAGATACGCAAGTGCTTTGCATTGCCTGGTTGTTTACGGACGATGAGGTCAAGGCCGAATCGAGAGACGACATGATGGAAGAAATGCTGGAGTTGAATATTCCGATTCCGCTGTCTGCTTTTGCGAAGATTGGTGATCGATATGTCATTTTTGGAGCCTTGTCTATCAACTCTAGTATTGAAGACATCTGCCAAGAACTGATCACATTGTCTGAAAATGCCGTTGAAGCAATAACGGTATTGGAAGAATTTTTGAAATAATGAACCAAATTGGAGTTTAGCCATGAGTATATTGAAGAAAATCATGACTGCAGTAAAAGGTGGTGCCAGGGAAGTCGGTGAACTAATTGTTGATGCCAACGGCACTCGAATTTTCGAACAGGAAATCAAGGATGCTGAAAACCACATGCGTAAAGCAAAGCAAGACCTGACCGATGTCATGGCGAAACAGATGCAGACGGGGCGAAAAGTAGAATCCCTGAAAGCTGAAGTTAGCGAACACGAAGGCTATGCAGTCCAGGCATTGGAAAAGGACAATGAAGAACTGGCACTGGAGATTGCTGAGAAGATCGGTGGTCTTGAGACTGAACTTGCCGAACAGGAAGAAGTTTACAATAGTTTTTCGGAACATGTGAGCAGGCTCAAGGATCTGGTCAAGAAAGCCGAACGCCAGATAAAGGAATATGAGCGGCAGCTGAGCATGGTAAAGACCACAGAAAGCGTGCAGAGAGCGAGCGCGGCTATCACAGATAATTTTGCTTCCAGTAATTCGAAGATCTTATCAGCGAAAGATTCGTTGGAACGGATCAAGAAACGCCAGCAAAATACCTTTGATCGATTGGCCGCTGCAGAAGAGCTCGAAGCTGAGAATTCAGACAAGAGCCTTGAGCAGAGAATGCAGGCCGAAGGAATTGGCGCGGAAAAAAAATCTGCCAGTTCTGTGTTGGACCGAATCAAAGCGAGTCGGTAGCTAGCTATGTCCTTCCTCAAGGGCTTATGGAAAAAGAAGAATGGTCCGAGGGTGCTTGATCACCCTCGTGATCTCATGGAAGGCGATCTTGTCCATTTGGCGAATCACTTTGGATTACCTGAACAGCTTCGGGACAAGATGTTCAAGGTCATTGGAATCTGCACTTACCAGTTTGAACATGGCAATGACACCAGCTTTAGCCTGGAAAGTACTGATACAGACCACATAAACCTCACTATAGAATCGGATGCCGGTAGGGAAACAGCCGCTTTCTCTTTTGTCGTTGATCGCCGTATCGTGGAAGATCTGTTTGACCTTGATGAATTCGCACAAGTATTCGATGGTGAAGATGCCTTGTCGCTAACCCTGAAAAATGATGCAGGGTTAGATGGTTGGGTTGCGGCAAGTTACCATCAGGAGATACAGGGGGAAAAGGGCTACTTTTATGACAAGGATTATCGAGATTCCGCACCGTCGGTTCATGAAGGTGAGGGTGAACCTTTTGAATACTATTTTCTTTTGAGCAATGATGAGACGAAGGGCGTTGAAATCGAGGTATTCGCGGGTGGTGAGACCGAAGTTTCACTGATTTTATATTGCGGCCTCGAAATGATTAAAGATCTTTGGCCCGCGGAAAAACCGCCACCTTAAACGAAAAGACGAAATGAAAACATCCAGGAAATGGGAAAAGGAAAAGAGGGCTGTGCGTGCTGTCCAGTTAGCTTTTGATGTCGGTGACGAGGTCAATCACCAGATTCGCCTTGAAGCCCTGGAAGAGGGCGTTAACCCGCCGGACCGTGTTCGCCAGATCCTCGGACTACCTGTAAACAGTAAACCCGTCAGGCCACGACTATCTATTTCCTTATCGGAAGTTGATTTTGAAATACTCGCCGAAAAGTTCAATGTTTCACCTGCCGACAGGCTGCGCATCAGGCAACTTGCCGCGGAAACACTGATAGATCATATTGGCCTAGACCTTACCAACGGTGAACAGGAATAAATCGCTGACCGATGCTGCCCATTAAGCCCTTACTCTGGCGTCGCTATCGTCACCGGTGGTATAGCAGCCAAACTACAAGCGATCGGAAGCGCAAGATCCAGGAACTGCTGCTTCTGCTGTTTATTCTTGTAATCGCTAACACAATAGCAATGGTTATCTTTGAAGGGCTGTCATTCCGGAATGCGGCCTGGCTCACGATGACGACCATGACGACGGTAGGCTACGGCGATATATCCGCGGAAACAGACCTGGGCCGGTTGGCTACTGTTCTATTGATGTATCTATTTGGAATATTCTTGCTTGCACAAATTGTCGGGGAGTGGATTGACTATCGAATTTCCCAAAAGGAGCGCATGCGCAAAGGCCATTGGAGATGGAAGATGAAAGATCATATCGTCATAGTTAACACACCTGAATTTAATGGCGCCAGGTACCTGCGAATTCTTGTGGAACAAATTCGCGGTACTCCGAAACTTACCGATTATCCCATTGAAGTCCTGTCAGCGAGTTTCACAGATGGCTTGCCCCCAGATATTTCAGCCATGGGTGTGGTATTGCATCATGGCAGACCAGAAGGGCGCACCGATCTTGCTGATGTAGATATTGCGCTGGCCAGCTACATCATTCTGATGGCTGTAGATACCAGCGACTATCGTTCCGACAGCTTGACCCTGGACGTGCTGGATCAGTTAAAGAGTTTCGATGTTCAGGCTCATATTGTTGCCGAGTGTGTACAGGAATCAAACCGTGTCAGGTTGAAGCGTAATGGTGCACACGCTGTGATCCGGCCGGTTCGCGCTTATCCGGAATTAATGGTGCGTGCTTTGGCGGCGCCCGGCACAGAGGCGATTCTTGAAGACCTGTTCCAGCATGCAGGCAATCATCCGCGACGTTATGATATCGAATTTACAGCCAAATCCTGGGGGAAAATGGCATGCAACATATTATCGCAGGGTCTCGGCACACCCATGGGTTACCTCGACATAGAACAGCAGATTGTGACCAACC
The DNA here is from genome assembly GCA_027292925.1 of Gammaproteobacteria bacterium. Taxonomy (GTDB): domain Bacteria; phylum Pseudomonadota; class Gammaproteobacteria; order Pseudomonadales; family Azotimanducaceae. The sequence goes on along the minus strand of JAPUGI010000103.1, from coordinate 4,516 downwards.
CGCCTCCCGACCAGTTGGTTTCCGGCACTGCTATATTCGTCATAGCCAGCCAGGATTCTGCGCCTGAACCAGAGAAAGTCGCTGCTTGCATTTCCTAGGGGAACTCTGATCAACTACCACATTGCGGTGTGAAGAGGTCCGGGCTTCGTTCCGCTTGATCTACCATCAGAGGTTCCCTAGAACCAAAGCAGGGTTGCTGAGTGAATGATCTGAAGAGTAACTGGCTGTCGGGCTTGAAGATAATATGTCTCCTGGTCCTAACCATCTGGTTTGTTGAGGTAATAAACAATTTCTTCGGCCATCGGCTTAATGCGTATGGCATTTATCCAAGGCGTGTCGATACATTAGCCGGTGTTCTCTTGTGGCCGTTCCTGCACGGTAACCTGCAACACCTGGTGGTGAATACCACACCACTACTGATGATGGGATTTTTCGTAGCGCTGCGGGGACCACTAATTTTTACCAAGACGACGCTATTGGTTCTGGTGATCGGAGGCCTGGGAGTGTGGTTTTTTGGACGGTCTGCCTACCATATTGGGGCCAGCGGGCTTGTGTTTGGATATTTTGGCTTCCTGGTGGCCATTGGCGTCTATGAAAGAAGTATCAGCGGTCTTGCCATTGCATCAATCACCCTGTTTTACTACGGGGGGTTGATTCTGGGTGTACTGCCGACCGATAGTTTTGTGTCCTGGGAAAGCCATTTATTTGGTCTTGGTGCTGGCATACTGGCAGCGAGAATGTTGGCTTTTTCTCGTTGAACTTTTGTTGAAGCTCTTTATTAAGCGAAAGAGGTGAATCTATGTTGCGAATCATTGTTACCCTGATCTACATAGTGGTGGCGAACCATGCGCTTGCAGATTGGGAGATGGTGAAGGATGCTTCCTCCGTCTCTTTTGGCACGGTAAAAAATGAGACCGTCTCCGAGTTGCACGAATTCACTGAATTCAGGGGGTCCGTGCAGAATAATGGAGTCGCCCGAATCGAAATTGACCTGTTGAGTGTCGATACAGGCATTGAAATTAGAGACCAGCGAATGCGCGAATTTCTGTTCTCTGATTCAACCCGGGCTATCTACAATGCAAACATGCAGATGCAGCGTATTACAAGTATCCCGATCGGTGAGAGTGTAGATCTCAAACTAGACGGTTCGCTTGACCTCAATGGCCGTTCGGAGGAGATGCCGCTCAAAGTCAGGGTGACAAACCTTAACTCCGGTAAATTCCTGGTTGAAACGATAGCAGCAACCAAGATAGACGTCAGTGCATTCAGGTTTGCCGAGGGAATCGAACAGCTGCGTTCTATCGCGGGTTTGAATGCTATCTCGCCGATAGTAACGCTGCAGTTCAAACTGGAGTTTGAACTGAAGTAGATATATGAGGGCGTGGCTTCACGTAGTGAAACATGCCCCCCGGCAGGTGATTTGCGAAGCAAAACACCGAGAGGGTAGGCCCTTGTTATTGGCGAAAAACTCCATGGATTGCGGACTAATCCGAAGCGTCTACGCGTGCCGGCTCGCATTGCTATTTCTACTTCTTGCCTGTGGACCGGAGGAAAACAAACTAATGGATGACCACTACCTGTGGCTTGAAAATATTACTGGGGACCGGGCACTTGATTGGGTGGCAGATCGCAATGCCCATTCACTCGATAGGCTGCAGAGTGACAAGCGATATGAATTATTCAAGGCGGCTGCAATCAGTAACTATACAGCCATGGACCGCATACCCTATGGCCAATATATGGCTGGAAAGATCCATAACTTCTGGCAGGACGAAGGCCATGTAAAGGGAATATGGCGTGTTACTACACTTGAAAGCTATGTCTCCGATGCGCCTGATTGGACAACCCTGCTGGATGTCGATGCGCTGGCAGACGAAGAAGGTGAGAACTGGGCTTACAAGGGTAAGACTTGCCTTGCACCAGATTACGAGCGATGCCTGCTTCATCTTTCCAGGGGTGGCAGCGATGCCGTTGAGGTGCGGGAGTTTGATATCAGGAAGCGTGAATTTGTGGACGATGGCTTTTTCGTCGCAGAAGCAAAAACCAGGATTGCCTGGGTTGATGAGGACCACGTGCTTGTGGCCAGCGACTTTGGACCAGGTTCGCTGACCGCGTCCGGATACCCCAGAATTGTCAGGAAATGGCGTCGAGGATCCAAACTTGAAGATGCCCAGCCTGTGTTCATTGCCGATAAAGCCGACACGCTGGTTGGCGTAACCAACATTCATCGTGAGGAAGGGGATTACCTGTTTATTATCAAGGTGCCGGAGTTTTTTAAAGAGGAGGTTTACTTACTTGCACCAGATGACAGCTTATCCCGGGTCCCCCTGCCTATAGACGCTGACTTTCAGGGTGTGTTTGGTAAGTACATCGTTGCTCGTCTCAGGAGCGACTGGTTGGTAGGAGACAGCGCCCACTCGGCAGGTAGTCTTGTGGGGATGGATCTGAAAGCCATTGGAAAACAACCCTTTAATGTTGAGACACTATTCAAACCTGATAAGTCCATGGCTATCCGCGAGGTTTCTCTTGGTCGTGACGCCATTTTTCTGTCCTTGCTGGACGATGTTAGTGGCACTCTGCTTGAAGTAAAACCTGGTGTTGACCAGGGCTGGCAGTCCAAGACAATAACACTGCCAGGTAATGGCAGTATCAATTTGGTAGATAATGATCCCGTCCACGACATCACAATGTTTAGTTTTGAATCCTTTCTGGTGCCTTCGAGCCTGTATCTTCTTAATCAGGGGGCAGAACCTGAAATCATAAAATCCTCTCCACATCGTTTTGCTACAGACGGCTACCAAACGGAGCAGCGGTTCGCCAAAAGTAAGGATGGAACGCAAGTTCCCTATTATGTCGTCGCTAAGAAAACCATTGAGTACGATGGTTCAAATCCAACTTATATGTTTGCCTACGGAGGATTTAACGCTCCCCTCACGCCGGAATATGTTAGCGCAATGGAAATTGAATGGTGAAAGGCCGGTGGTGTTTACGTTAAGGCAAATTTGAGAGGCGGCGGTGAATATGGTCCCGCTTGGCATCAGGCGGCGCTATTGGAGAATCGTCAGCGAGCTTTTGATGACTTTATCGCAATTGCTGAAGACTTGATTGCTTCCGGTATTACAAGCCCGGAAAAGCTGGCGATCAAAGGCAGGAGCAATGGTGGCTTGCTGGTAACAGTGGCACTGACGCAGCGACCGGATTTGTTTGCGGGAATAATCTGCGCGGTTCCGCTGATTGACATGCTGCGATACCACAAGCTATCAGCGGGAGCGAGTTGGATGGCTGAATATGGTAATCCTGATATTCCAGAACAAGCAGAATTCATACGCCAGTATTCACCATTTCAACTTGTCTCAGCGGATGTGGACTACCCCGAAGTGTTCTTCTGGACCAACATGAAAGACGATCGGGTCCATCCCAGCCATGCAAGGCGAATGGTAGCAAAAATGCTCGGCCAGGGGCACAAGGTGCTGTACTACGAAAATAGCGAGGGAGGTCATGCCGGAGGCGCAGACCCGATTACCCTGGCACATATCACGGCGCTGGAGTTGGTATACCTGATGCAAAAAGTAATGGACTAGAGCAGTGCACAGGCCTGACCTGGTCCCAAAAAGAGTGTGATGGAATAACCTGATGAAGGGGTTATATTATCGCTTTCCTAAAAGTCGCAACCAATATTCTAAAACAGACTATAAGCACACTGGACTTTCTTAACCACTCGGCGTATCAATAAAGATAACCCCTTAGGGAGGTTGTCACGATGCCGATCAGGACGTTAGATAAACTGCTGGATTCTCGCAATATTCCATTTCGCAGCTACAACCATCCGCCTACCTATACTGCACAGGAAACGGCCGAAGTACTTCATGTTACTGGCTATGAAGTCGCTAAATCAGTCGTGCTGAAAGTCGATAACCGGTTTGTGATAACGGTGTTACCGGCTTGCCAGCGGGTTGATCTCGAAAGCTTCCGCCAAAAAATGGATGCCAAAACCGTCGAACTGGCGACAGAAAATGAACTTCAAGCTATTGCTCCCATGTGTGATAAGGGCAGTATTCCACCCATTGGTAATCTTTTTGGACTCCCGGTTTATGTCGCCACGTCACTGGCAGAAGATGAGGTCATCTCCTTTTCCGGCGGCACCCACACGGAAGATATTCGAATGTCGTTTAGGGACTTTGAATGGTTGGTTCAACCCCAGCTGATGGACTTTACTTCACACTAGGAGAAAAGTGATGCAATCCAGATATCGCTCACTGCCAACGGTTAACCTCGCCCAGGTAACCACGCTTGTGAACCCGCCGATACCGACCCTGACGCTGGATAGTCCCGCCTGTGTATTCATGACGGACTTCCTTAGTATTCACCCTGTGGTGGTCAGCTGTAAAACCAATGTTACTGAAGCACGCAGTTTGATGAAGCAGTCCTATGTCAGATCTCTGCTGGTGACAGATATTGATGGCGCTGGTTTTAACGGTATTGTCACCGCAACCGATATCAATGGAGGCAAGGTTCT
>JAPUGI010000102.1 GCA_027292925.1 Gammaproteobacteria bacterium | reverse complement strand
TATGGCCTCTGCTGACTTCTGCCTAACTTGAGCTTGCGAGTTACCTCACAGGCCGCTATGCTGAGTCCGTGGTTGCTATCCGGTTCGTATCTCATGTCAACTGATAGCACACTGATAGGCCTGGGCTTGGTTCACCCCGGTGGCCCTGCCGGGTCTTACCACAAAACTCAACATCGCATGATTAAGCAGATCTCCCCGGATAAGAACATGAACTTTTACAGCACAGCCGCGCCATTTACTCCCGGCATGACGCCGGGACAGGCTCCTCCGCTGAACCCAGGGCTTTGTTATCTTGTGCCAACTTACCCACGGACTCGGCCTCATATGACGTTTCTGTTCGTCGGCTCATCCCGAACGTTTTCGGGACTACAGGCTTCCTCCCCACAGTACCTCGCGGCACGGCAGTTGCCTTTCGCTAATAATTGCTGTACTTTTAGATAAAGGTACAGGGGTTCACTTATAGAGGACTTGCACCCCATTAGTTCATGCCCATGCCGGGCGTACACTTTACACTCAACCGGACAAGCTTCGCAGAGTGATTTTCTAAGAGCAGTGATTTTAATGAAGTTCTTACTCAATGAATAGTTCAGCACTTTCTAATCGCTCGCCGGTTAGGGCTCTTGTTATGTAAATCCCCATTACTATTTGGCTCTGAATAGATAACGTCTCTTCATCTACAGTTTCTGATAACTTAAATGAGGGTCAACGCAATGGCAAGAATAACAAAACATGTCGTTTTTGGACTTCTCCTAGCAATCGCCTCCCTTGGGGCCTCCACCGAAAAGAAGGAAGATGACACCCTGCTAACGGATAAAACCTTCGCTGGCTTAAAGCTCAGAAATGTGGGGCCTGCGTTTATGTCGGGTCGGATTGCCGATATCGCCATCCAACCCAAGAATAATAGTCAATGGTATGTTGCCGTAGGTTCTGGTGGTGTCTGGAAAACCGAAAATGCTGGCACCACCTGGAAACCGATTTTTGATGATCAACCGTCCTATTCCATCGGCTGTGTCACCATTGATCCCAACAACCATTATGTGGTCTGGGTCGGCACCGGAGAGAATGTCGGCGGCCGGCACGTAGGCTACGGTGACGGTATCTATCGCAGTCAGGATGGCGGCGAAAGCTGGAAAAATATGGGGTTGAAAAAATCTCAACATATTTCCAAAATCATTGTGCACCCGGAAGATTCTGACATCATCTGGGTCGCGGCTCAGGGGCCGCTGTGGTCAAAAGGTGGAGAACGCGGACTCTACAAAACCACCGATGGCGGCAAAGACTGGAAAAAAGTATTAGGTGGTGATGAATGGGTGGGCGTGACTGATATCATGATTGACCCACGCGATCCGAACTGGTTATACGCCGCCACCTGGCAACGTCATCGCAATGTCGCAGCATACATGGGTGGTGGTCCCGGCTCGGGAATACACCGTTCCAATGACGGCGGCGAAAGTTGGGAAAAGCTCACAAAGGGCTTACCCGAATCCAATATGGGTAAGATAGGTCTGGCGATGTCGCCACAAAAACCCGATGTGCTTTATGCTGCTATTGAGCTGGATCGTCGAACCGGTGCCGTGTATCGGTCAGCCAATCGCGGTGCCTCGTGGGAAAAACAATCCGAAGCTGTTTCCGGTGCCACAGGCCCGCATTACTATCAGGAACTTTATGCCAGCCCTCACCAATTTGATCGCATTTATCTGGTTGATGTGCGTATGCAAATCTCGGAAGACGGCGGTAAGAACTTCCGCCGGATGAAGGAAGAGCATAAACATTCGGACAATCATGAGTTAGCCTTCCGCGCGGATAATCCCAATTATCTGCTGGTGGGCACCGATGGTGGCATTTACGAGAGTTTTGACCTCGCCAAGAACTGGCGCTTTGTGGCTAATCTGCCGGTGACGCAATACTACAAAGTCGCCCTTGACGATGCCGAGCCTTTCTACAACATTTATGGCGGCACTCAGGATAATAATACCCAGGGCGGGCCTTCACGTACAGATAATCTGCATGGCATTCAAAACTCCGACTGGTTTATTACGCTCTTTGGCGATGGTCATCAGCCTGCTACCGAACCTGGCAATCCCAATATCGTGTATTCTCAATGGCAACAAGGCAATCTGGTGCGTGTTGATCGCACCACCGGTGAAATTGTTTACATTCAACCGCAACCCGAAGCCGAAGAAGACTATGAACGCTTTAACTGGGATGCACCGATTCTGGTGAGCCCGCACTCCCCCAAGCGGTTGTACTTTGCATCACAACGTGTGTGGCGTTCCGAAGACCGCGGTGATAGCTGGACCGCCATCTCAGGTGATCTCACCCGCGATCAGGAACGGATTTCCCTTCCCATTATGGACAAAACCTGGAGCTGGGATTCACCGTGGGATGTGAGGGCCATGTCAAACTACAACACCATTACTTCATTAGCTGAATCACCACTTCAGGAAGGCCTGATTTACGCCGGCACCGACGATGGCCTGATTCAAATCACCGATGATGGCGGCAAAACCTGGCGCAGCCTAGAAGTCGGTAGTTTACCAGGCGTGCCAAGAGCCGCTTTTGTAAATGATATTAAAGCGGATCTGCATGATGCCAATACAGTTTACATTGCACTGGATAATCACAAATCCGGTGATCTCAACCCTTACCTGTTAACGAGCACCGACCGCGGCGAAAGTTGGCGATCCATCAAAGGCAACATTCCTGATAGCACGCTGGTATGGCGACTGGTTCAGGATCACGTGAAGCCCGAGTTGCTGTTTGCAGCCACTGAGTTCGGCATTTACTTTACGATTGATGGCGGTAGGCAATGGATTAAACTCAGTGGCGACGTCCCAACCATTTCATTCCGCGATCTTGCTATCCAGCGTCGCGAAAATGATCTGGTGGGAGCCTCCTTTGGTCGTGGTTTCTTTGTGTTTGATGACTACAGCATATTGCGCAATGTTTCCGAACAGCAGTTAAAGCAGGCAGCCACTCTGTTCCCCACCCGCAAAGCCTGGTGGTATATCGAGCGACCGACGTTAGGGTTTCGTGGAAAAGGATCTCAGGGTGCAGCGCACTTTACAAGTCCGAATCCACCCTTTGGAGCGGTCTTCACTTACCATCTGAGTGAAGAATTAAAAACCCAAAAAGCCCTGCGTCAGGAACAAGAAAAGCAACGGATCGAACAAAAGCAGAATGTATCTTTCCCGGGTTGGGATAAAGTAGAAGCCGAACGACGTCAGTCAGAACCCATGATATGGTTAACCGTGAAAGACAGTGATGGCAATGTGGTACGACGTATCGATGGTGCCATCAAAAGAGGCTTCCACCGCGTGGCTTGGGACTTACGTTTTCCGGCCACCAGTGCCATTGGTGTTCAAGGGGATTTTTTTAGTGATGAACCCATGGGTGTTTTAGCGGCCCCCGGTGACTACACCGTCACGCTCTCCAAACAGGTTGACGGACAAACCACGGATTTATCCGAACCCATGAGCTTCAAAGTTGAGCAAATGCGCAAAGGCGCGTTGGAAGGTGCAGAACCCAAAGTAACTGCTGCGTTCTGGCAGGATATTGCAAGACTTCAGCGTGCGACTACCGCAGCGTCGCTGGCATTGGAAAATGCGCTGGAAAAAGTCGATACGCTCCAAACCGCTTTATCGCGCACGCCAGCCGCACCCGGAAATCTGGATGCTGAATTACATCAATTGAGGCAGGCGTTACTGGAGCTTGATGGGCAATTGAATGGCAATCGCTCCAAAATACAAGTTGGCGAGAAGAATAATCCAACCATTGAAAGCCGTTTACGTGTTGCCATGATAGGGACCATGTTCTCGACGTATGGCCCGACACCAACCCACAAAAGCAGCCTTGAAATTGCCGGCGCCCAGTTCCGTGAATTAAGAGCTGCACTGGAAAATATCCTTAACCAGCAATTACCCAAAGTGGAAAAAGCATTTAGGGATGCTGGAGCCCCTTGGGTGAAAGGACAATCCATACCAGAATATTGATTTCATCAGCCGTAGTACGGCTCTAAAAGGTCAAATGAGGAAAGTTTAATCAATCCATGTCGGCTGCGCTTTAGCTATTCTTCGGATTTTGATGTTCGTTATAAAGAGTTATAAAGAACAAGTAGAGCCGATTCCAAGCCTGTACCCCTTGCTTGAGTTCTTCGTTTGCCATTTCAGACCTGTTACTGCTCCTGTGTGAGTGCCACACAAATAGACAGTGGCCAACAGAAGCCTGATCTCTTTTTTAGCTGGCTGCGGAAGCGAGTACCACTGAGGAGACCGGTGCGGGAATACTGCACGCCGGGATCTGTGAGGGGGACGTCGGGCAACCGGCGTTCCTACCTCGACGGTTTTGTGAGTCGATCAAGTCATCTTAATAGAAAGATATGCTCTCAAAAACTGAAGAAAGGCATCTTCGCCACGCAATTGATCTTGCGATTAACGCTGAACAGGAGGGAAATCTGCCGATCGGTGCGGTTATCACACTCAATGACATGATGATTGCCGAAGGAAAAAATGCAATCTGGTTTCCAGAATACAACCAAAACCGACATGCCGAAATTGAAGCACTTCGATCTGTCCCAAATGAGCTGTGGTTAAAGTCAGGGGATATGAGTCTGTACACGACCCTTGAACCGTGCCTCATGTGTACGGGAGCCATTCTACTGCATCATATTGGAAGAGTGGTGTTTGGTGCATAGGACCCACTTGGAGGAGCGGGCTGTGTTTTTGGTCATATGCCACCTTTTTTGGAAAACGAGTTAAAGCAAACTGAATGGATTGGCCCAGTGCTCCCTCAGCAGTGCGATGAACTGTGTTCAAAAGCCTTAAAATTGGTCCGCGATTCGCTGCCAAGCAAAATAATGCTGTGCCATATGCCTCACAAGTGGTTAATCGAACACTGGTAAACGTCGGTCAGATTGCGATGTGGATTTTTGCTGACGGCACGTCCGCGAATGCCCCAACAGGCAGTTCCGGTCTGATCTTTCCGAGAGGGAATAATCCAAATACCACCGCGATATTCCAGGACGGTTTTTATATGGGGCGGGCTGGTTTTGGACGGAAGGGTACCTCAAATTAGAGTTGGCG
>JAPUGI010000101.1 GCA_027292925.1 Gammaproteobacteria bacterium | reverse complement strand
GCTTCGAACTTCAGGTTTCGTTCCCTTAGCCACACCCATCATGGTACTAAGGCTCGGTCCGTATATGTCAGCATCCAGAAGTCCGACCCGGTGGCCCTCGGTTACCAATGCCAATGCAAGGTTAGCAGCCACAGTTGATTTTCCAACGCCTCCCTTACCAGACGCCACTGCAATGATGTGTTTCACACCAGGTAAATGGAACTTTTCGATGGTTGAATTACTGATTTTGCAACTCTCTACACCTCAATTCGGCTAGCCTCACACGTATTTAAATTCGCGTCAATGTCACGCAACCAAACGATGACTGACCCCTGGCACCTGAGGGCTCTTTTTTGGCACCTATATGAATCTACAGCAAACATTAATTAGTACAATGCAGGTGAAATTCGGTGACTACCTCTATATATTTAGCACCCCTGAATCAAGCCCAAAATAACAAAGCAGTCTGATATGCCGAAACGCCGAATTCTGGTCACCAGTGCCTTGCCGAATGCCAACGGCTCTATCCATCTCGGGCATTTAATGGAGCATATCCAGACTGATATCTGGGTGCGATTTCAACGCTTGCAGGGTAACCAGTGCATATATGTTTGCGCGGATGACACTCACGGTACGGCGACCATGCTCAAAGCACAGGAACTCGGCGTCACGCCGGAGGAGTTCATAATCGGGATCAAGGCGGAACATGAACGGGATTTTCACGATTTCCTGATCAGCCATGATAACTACTACTCCACCCATTCCGACGAAAATCAGCAATATTCATCGCTGATTTACACTCGCCTCAAGGATGCGGGCCAAATCATCGTGAAATCCGTTGATCAACTTTTTGACCCGGAGAAAAACATGTTCCTGGCCGACCGATTTATCGTCGGTGCCTGCCCAAAATGTAAAACCGAGGGTCAGTATGGTGACAACTGCGAGGCATGCGGCGCAACATACGACGCTACTGACCTGATTAATCCAGTTTCAAAAATCTCCGGCGCCAAACCAGTACTAAAAAAGTCTACTCACTTCTTTTTTGCGCTTTCCAACTTCTCGGACTACCTGCGGGAATGGACTCGTAGCGGTGCACTCCAGGAGCAGGTTGCTAACAAATTGGCAGAGTGGCTCGATGCCGGGCTGAAAGATTGGGATATCAGTCGCGATGCGCCTTATTTCGGGTTCGAGATTCCAGGTGAATCTGGTAAGTTTTTTTATGTCTGGCTGGATGCGCCAATCGGTTACATGGCCAGTTTTAAGAACTATTGCGATGGATCTGATGATCTTGATTTTGATGATTTCTGGAGTGTGGATAGTGAATGTGAAGTACATCATTTTATTGGCAAGGACATCGTCAACTTCCACGCGTTGTTCTGGCCCGCGATGTTAAGCGCATCAGGATTCAGGACACCGACCAAAGTTCACGCCCATGGTTTCGTAACAGTGGATGGACTGAAGATGTCCAAATCCCGTGGTACATTCATTAACGCCCGGACTTACCTTGACCACTTAAATCCCGAGTATCTCCGTTATTATTTTGCAGCCAAACTGACTGGAAGTGTGGATGACCTGGACATCAACCTTGACGATTTCATACAACGCGTCAATTCGGACCTCGTAGGGAAGGTAGTTAATATTGCCAGTCGTTGTGCTGGATTTATTAACAAACAATTTGATGGCCAGTTGGCTGCACAAACATTAAACCCCCTGATTAAAGAAGTCGCGAACCAAAGATCAAGTATCTCTAATCATTATGAAAACGGGGACTATGGGAAAGCTGTGCGAGAAATTATGGCGATGGCGGACGGGGCGAACCAGTTTATCGCTGAGCACAAACCCTGGGCGCTGATAAAGGAAGATGGCAACAGGGAGAAGGTACAGCAAGTTTGCTCGGATGGCATCAACCTGTTCCGGATGATAGTGACTTATTTAAAACCAGTACTGCCTGAGTTAGCGAAGAACACGGAAGCGTTTCTAAACATCGACCCGCTGGACTGGAACAGCCTGGATATTACTTTGCTTGATCACCGGATCAATAAATTTGAGTCGTTGATGGTGCGCGTAGATTCGAAAACAGTAGCAGCTATGATCGATGCCGGTCGGGAAAGTCAAGAATTGGATAGCAAGCCATCGACAGAAGAGGCAGACTCGGAAGGCATTGCAGATGATATCGAGTTTGATGATTTCGCGAAGGTAGACCTGCGAATTGTCAGGATTGTCAACGCAGAGCACGTGGAAGGTGCCGATAAGCTGCTAAAACTAACATTGGACATCGGCTCCGGGCAGCGCACCGTCTTTGCCGGGATCAAAGACGCCTACGAACCGGGCCAACTCATTGGCAAGTTGACGGTGATGGTAGCCAACCTGAGGGCTCGCAAGATGAAGTTTGGCATGTCAGAAGGCATGATCCTTGCGGCAGGCTCCGGTGGCAAGAGGATCTATCTGCTGGAACCCAATGATGGCGCCAAACCGGGCATGAAAGTCACCTAGGGAACGCCTTGAACAGGCTCGTATTCCACTGCTCTTGTTCTTAAGTGACTGTTCTTAAGTGACAGGGCACCGCCGGTACAAGATAATGGCGTCGAGTCATGAACTACCATTTCTTTAGATGCCTGAACCAATTTTCATTCTCTTAAGCACCATTTTCGTCAACAACTTTGTCATGGTGCAATTTCTTGGACTATGTCCGTTCATGGGTGCCAGCCAGAAGTTCGACAGTGCTGTGGGCATGGCTGCGGCGACCACATTCGTTCTGACCCTGGCTTCCGCTGCCAGTTACCTGGTGGAATATTACATACTCATCCCATTTGACCTGCAGTACCTCAGGATCATTTCATTCATTGTCATTATTGCTGCCCTGGTACAATTCTCGGAAATCGTCATCAAAGCAACCCAACCCTTATTGCACCAGATTCTTGGCATCTTTATACCGTTGATTACCACCAATTGTGCAGTGCTCGGAGTCGCACTACTCAATGTCAATCACAGCCGCAGCTTCTTCGAATCCATCATGTTTGGTCTTGGTGCGGCTCTAGGCTTCTCTTTGCTGTTGGTCATGTTTGCAGCCATTCGTGAAAAACAGGAACACAAACAAATTCCAATGCCCTTTCAGGGTGCAGCAATCAATATGATTACGGCTGGACTATTGTCCCTCGCGTTCATGGGTTTCACGGGAATGGACAGATGATGCTGACGGAAATCCTGGCGGGTGTCTTGCTGCTAGCTGTTATCGGACTTGTATCCGGGGGGGTACTACTGCTCAGCAGTCGTCGCTGGCAGGACAGTGGAGATGAGGTGACAAGTCTCGTAAATAAACTCCTGCCACAAACCCAATGCGCACAATGCGGGTATCCGGGTTGCAAGCCCTATGCCGAGGCGATCGTAGCCGGGGAAGCCATTAACAAGTGTCCGCCTGGAGGCGACAACACAATTCGCGCACTGGCGGATCTGTTGGGAAAAGATTTCGTGCAGCTGGATGAATCATGTGGCACATCCCAGGCACCCATGGTCGCATTAATCCGCGAACCGGAATGTATAGGATGCACATTATGTATAAAAGCTTGTCCGGTAGATGCAATCATTGGTGCACAGCAGATGATGCACACAATAATTTTTGAAGAATGTACCGGCTGTGAGCTATGTGTAGCACCGTGCCCGGTTGACTGTATCGATATGATTAGCCTTGAGGTGCATGAAAAAACAGAACCTGTTCACCTTGCTGACAGTCAACCCTGCATTCACTGCGGTATTTGTATGGAAGTCTGCCCTCAAGATCTCGCCCCGCAACAACTACTCCTGTTTAAAAACTCCCCCACCCTTGCCGAATCGCTGAGGCTACAGGACTGTATCGAATGTGGCCTTTGTGATCGTGTGTGCCCCAGCAAGATTCCCCTGACTGCAATCTTTCAAAACACAAAACAGGCAGCGTTAGATCAAAAAAGTGAGTCGGCCAAAGCAGAATACATAGAATCGCGATTCACTCGCAGGGAGAGCAGGCTGATTGCCAGCACTGCAAATATACACAAACGACCCAGCAAAGCTGAAACAGCATCACTGCTGGCTGGTATCAATAATAGGCAACAACCTTGAACACCAGTAACTTAATGTACCAGGTTCAAATTGCTCTCCTGCCAGGATTTCTGGTAACAACTTACTACTTCGGTCCAGGGGTTGTCGTCAACGTCGCCTCTGCAATGCTGTTTGCACTACTGTCTGAAATTATCGCACTCAAGTTACGTGGGGTTTCACTCGCTACCGCGAGAGACGGCAGTGCTTTGCTGACCGGGGCATTGATTGGTCTGGCATTACCGCCATACCTACCTGTCTGGATGGTTCTGGTGGCTTGCATATTCGCTATCATTTTTGCCAAACATTTCTATGGTGGCCTGGGCCAAAACCTGTTCAACCCGGCAATGGTTGGTTACGCAGTACTTATTATTTCTTTTCCGCTTGCCATGTCTAGCTGGCCAGCACTACCAATATCAACCTCATTGGTGGACGGTTTTTCCGGAGCAACGCCTCTGGATGAGTTCAAGTTCCGCGGTGCGCTGACGGTTGAAGAATACTGGCAAAAATTCGGTAACAGCAATTGGACCGCCTGGTTTGTAATCAATGTGGGTTTTCTAATCGGCGGGCTCTACCTGCTTTACATCAAGGCATGCACCTGGATGGCGCCAACTGCCATGTTAGCCACATTGGCTCTGTTATCGCTATTGTTCTTCGATGGCGGCAGCTCCGATAGCCTTGGCTCACCACTGTTCCATCTATTCTCCGGTGCCACCATGATGGGGGCTTTCTTTGTCGTCACAGATCCAGTGACTTCTCCTGACTCGATCCGGGGGCAAGCGCTTTTTGGAATCGGCGTGGGCTTTTTCACATTCATCATCAGGAGTGCAGGTGCATATCCTGAGGGTATCGCGTTCGCCATATTGTTGATGAATGGCTGTAGTCCGTTGATTGATTACATTGAATACCGGGTTAAACCGCAACTAAGTGGCAATCGATGAAGTCCCCCATAACAACACTGGTGCTGCTGGCTGCTATCTGTGGTCTGCTGATCAGCACTTTGCATGCTTTGACCAAAACCACAATTGTTGAAAACCGGCAGCGATATTCGACCGATCAACTTCGGGCAGTGTTGGGGAACGCCTCAGAAAACATCATCCAACTTGATGACAGCCTCTATTTTTCGGAAAGCAACGGTAAGCTGACCGGCTTCATATTCAAGCAGTCCACGGTCCAGGGATACAACGGTAATATCAGTGCCTGGATCGCAATTAACCCGGTCCAGGAAATCAGGGGTGTCCGGGTGTATGAACACCAGGAAACCCCCGGCATCGGTGACAAAATTGACACACGGGTCTCAGACTGGATCGGGAATTTTAACGGGACAACGCTTGCAGAGAATAACTGGTTACTTACAAAGGATGGCGGCGACTTCGATCATTTTACAGGTGCCACTGTTACTTCCCGGGCGATGGTTAACTCGGTACATACCGGTTTACTAACGGCAAGAAACAACTCCATCGAATGGACAAAGCTGGCGGACAGGTATCATGAACAGCATTAGAACAATTACAACAGAAGGATTGTGGACTAACAATCCGGCAATGGTGCAACTTCTGGGATTGTGTCCACTGCTAGCCGTCTCAAATACGTTCTCCTCGGCGCTTGGACTCGGCTTAACCACACTCGCTGTACTAACATTCTCTAACCTGTTCGTCAGTCTTTTCCGCGGTCTGCTACATGACAGTATCCGCCTACCTGTTCAGATTATGGTGATTGCGAGCTTCGTGACGCTGGCTGATATTCTGCTGCAGTACTGGTTTTTTGATCTTCACCAGCGTATCGGTCTGTTCGTGGCCCTGATCGTAACCAACTGCACATTGCTCGGCCGTGCAGAAAGCTTCGCCAGCAGGAATGCCATCGGATATGCTGTATTGGACGGATTTATGATGGGGTGCGGATTCTTAGGCGTACTTCTTCTGATGGGGACTGTTCGGGAAGTTATTGGCCAGGGAACATTATTCAGTAATATGCACCTGTTGCTGGGTGAATCAGGGCGCGGCCTGGAGTTGAGATTCTGGGATATGAGATTCCTGCTGCTGGTATTGCCCCCGGGGGCATTTCTTACCCTGGGATGCATTATCGCCCTGAAGAACAGGTTCTCAAGATGAATGCTGAAAAACGGTATCAGTTCCTCGCCAGGCTGAGGCAGGAAAATCCCACGCCAACCACGGAGCTAAAATACAGGTCAACATTCGAGCTTCTAATCGCTGTTATTCTTTCCGCACAGGCAACCGATGTGAGTGTTAACAAGGCAACTTCGATACTGTTTCGAGTTGCCAATACACCCGAATCCATTTCTAAGCTCGGAGAAAAGAAGTTAAAGGGTTACATTAAAACCATTGGGTTATTCAACGCCAAGGCTAGCAACATCATCAAGACCTGCAAAATGCTGATCGATCTGCACCAATCTGTAGTACCACAAACAAGAAAGGAACTTGAAGACCTGCCAGGAGTCGGCAGGAAAACAGCGAACGTTGTGCTTAACACCGCGTTTGGCCAGCCAACCATGGCGGTGGACACCCACATATACAGGATTTCCAACCGAACCAGAGTCGCCCCCGGCAAGACAGTGCTGCAAGTTGAGAAAAAGTTGCTAAAAGTCATCCCGGATGAATTTATTCGCGATGCGCACCACTGGCTGATCCTGCACGGCCGATACGTGTGTACGGCGCGCAGCCCCAGATGCGGCGCCTGTGTGGTCTATGACCTTTGTGAATACAAATCAAAAAAGAAGGATCTGGAAGACTAGGGAACTAGGGAGCCTCTGATCAAGTATTCGATATCTCTGGCCTTCAGAGCAGTCGTAGATCAAGGCGGCTTCCTGCAGTAATATCTAGACATTGCAAAGGGAGTGGTGCGGCATTCCGACAACGCTGAGATACGGCTGCTCTGAAGGCCCCTTCGGGCGCGGCCTGAAGCGCACATCTGCCGTGTTGCAACCCTTGTTAAGGACTATGGCCATTAACTTCGGATTGCGCCTTGCAGCTCCACGCTTCAGGTCACGCAGAGACATTGAATACTTGATCAGAGGCTCCCTAGAGCTTTCTACCCTTCTTACTTGCGATCTTCAAGCGCAACGCGTTCAGCTTGATAAAGCCTGTAGCATCAGCTTGATCGTAAGCGCCTGCATCGTCTTCAAAGGTCACAACTTCACTGTCATATAGACTGTCGCTGCTGGACTCCCTGCCAACTACCATGACATTACCTTTGTAGAGTTTTAATCGAACCGTGCCATTCACGTACTGCTGTGAATCGTCAATCAACGCCTGCACCGCTTTTCGCTCAGGCGACCACCAATAGCCGTTATAAATCAGGCTGGCGTACCTCGGCATTAACTCGTCCTTCAGGTGCGCCAGCTCACGATCCAGAGTGACAGATTCAATGGCCCGGTGTCCTTTCAACAGAATGGTTCCACCTGGAGTCTCATAACAACCTCGCGCCTTCATGCCAACGTATCTGTTTTCTACGATATCGAGCCTGCCGACTCCATTGTCACCACCAACCTTGTTAAGGTGCGTCAGCACTTTAGCCGGTGTCATGGTCACGCCATCAATCCCGGTAACGTCACCATTTTGATAAGCTAAATCGATATAGGTGGGCTTGTCCGGCGCCTCCTCAGGGGAAACTGACCACAGCCACATGGATTCTTCAGGTTCCGCATTAGGATCTTCAAGAATCCCGCCCTCATAAGAAATATGCAACATGTTCGCATCCATCGAATAAGGGGACTTTTCACTTTCGTGTTTCTGGTCGACCTTGATCTGGTGCTTTTCACAATACTCCATCAGCGATTCTCGTGAAGTCAGATCCCACTCACGCCATGGTGCGATCACCTTAATATCAGGTTTAAGCGCATAAGCCCCCAGTTCAAATCGCACCTGGTCATTACCTTTGCCAGTTGCACCATGGGCTATCGCCTGGGCTCCGGTTTCATTGGCGATATCTATCAGTCGTTTTGCAATCAACGGCCGGGCGATGCTGGTTCCCAACAAGTATTCGCCTTCATAAATTGCGTTGCAACGAAACATGGGAAATACGAAGTCGCGGACAAATTCTTCACGCACATCATCAATGTAGATTTCCTTCACACCCATGCTCGCGGCTTTTTCACGAGCAGGTTCCAGTTCCTCTCCCTGACCCAGGTCCGCAGTGTAGGTAACGACTTCGCAATCGTAGGTTTCCTGCAACCACTTAAGGATGACCGACGTATCCAGTCCGCCCGAATAGGCTAATACAACCTTGTCGATTTCACTCATCTTCAGCTGTCCTTTGACTCCAGAGCGCAAAATGAAAGGGCGCTATAGTACATGTTTGACCTGGCACAGACCACTCGTCAAAAGGGGTTGCAATGCAAATGCC
>JAPUGI010000100.1 GCA_027292925.1 Gammaproteobacteria bacterium | reverse complement strand
GCCACAGATTGAACTCGACCGGCTGACAGGCCTCGAGCAATTTTTGACCAGAGTAAAGGTGAGACCATGAAGCCAACGACGCGATCGAGAAACCGCCTTGCCTGTTGGGCGTTGACCCGATCCATGTTGATTTCGCCAGGGTCCGCAAATGCTTCCTGGATAGACTTCTTCGTAATTTCGTTGAAAACGACTCGACGATAACGACTTCGGTCACCACCAATGGTTTCCCGCAGATGCCAGGCGATAGCTTCCCCTTCTCTGTCGAGGTCAGTGGCCAGATAAATTTCATCCGCATCTTTCGCTAACTTTCTCAGTTCGGCAACAATCTTTTCCTTACCAGGTAGTATCTCGTAACGTGCTTCCCATTCGCGGTCCGGATCTATTCCCATCCTTCTTACCAGCTGTTTCCGTGCTTTTTCCTTTTTGTACGCGGCCTTCTTCTCCGGCGCCATCTTTCGCGTCTTGGCAGCCTCTTTTGCACGCGCTCTGGGGTCGCTTTTCGCACCATTACCACTAACCGGCAAATCGCGAATATGACCGACACTGGACTTCACGATGTAATCATTACCGAGATAACGATTAATCGTTTTGGCCTTCGCAGGTGATTCGACTATGACTAACGATTTGCCCATGTATTTCCGTTTTTCCAGATTGACCCACTAAATGCGGCGACATTTATAAGGTGTTACTTATCCAACGTCAAGAAGCAGGTCGATAAAAAAATATTTGGACTAGGGGAACCTAACTTCGATGACTCCTTTTTAGCTTAGCCCTAAAAGCCACAGTCTTGTCAACACTGATCCTACAAGTGGTTCTATTCGGACTCCAAATCGTTCTGCAAATCGTGGAGGGGGATTTCTATGCAGCCGTTGAGGAATCTAACGGTTGAGGCAAGTCCCGCCTCACCTGACCGTTCATGCCAATAGACCGATAGAACGTAGTTCATCTCGTCAATTTTCACTACATCGTCCGGCAGGGAGGCTATTTCGTTTACCAGGAAATTCCCCATTTCCTTCGATAAGGCATCAGGTTTCGCCTGGCTCCAACACCAGGTACCTGGTAGATCTGGAGAACTGTCTTCGCCTCGTTCCAGTCCCCAGTCAATTGCAGGAGAGAGTCGCCAATGCCGTGGTTTTTTTCTTCCAATCCGATAGGCCGCAACCTTGAGTATAGGTTCCAGGCGTTTGCCGGTGTTTGAGATGTACTTTTCTTGATGAGGGATTGGGTCATGGATACTGGTCAGTTCAACACTGATGCCCTTAGCCATGGCCTCTTTGCGCATGTTCATTTGCTCTTTCTGCCGCGCGGACGGCAAGATCGCGAAGAGCGGTGCGATGATGAGCAGCAGGATGAATCCAATAATCAGGTAGGTCATTGTTTCTATGTTAGGGGATACCATGGCCCAGAGTACAATGGCACTCGCGATCTTGATAAGAATCAGCCGCTGCGCTGCGCCACGGAGGTGGTATTTAGGAATTATTCGTCTAAACTGCTGATACCGGTCCAATAATAAAGAACCCTCAGGGTTCAATAAAACCGATTAAGAGGTGGACGCTTTGGGAGAATATAATCACATTCTTGTAGCCGTTGACCTGACAGAAGAGTCACGGCATGTATCGAAGCGGGCATGTGCGCTCCGAACCGCTTACGGCGCGGAATTAAGTTGTGCCCACGTCATCGAACCCTTGAGCCTTGCCTACGGTGGTGATATTCCAATGGATCTGTCCACTATCCAGGAACAGATACAGGAAACAGCCAAGGCACATCTTGAAGAATTCGCTAAAACTCTTAGCATCGCTCCAAAAAACCAGCATCTCATCTTCGGTCGCCCGGAAACTGAAATTCATACTCTTGCCAATCAGATAGAAGCGGACCTGATTGTAGTCGGCAGCCACGGCAGGCATGGGCTCGCACTACTCCTTGGATCAACCGCCAACGGGGTTTTACACGGCGCACCTTGTGATGTCCTGGCTGTACGGGTGGGCGACTAAGCGCTAACCTCGCCAATGAGCCCATTGGTCGAAGGTGTTCGCCCCTGTTAGAAATTGTGAACGATACTTGCCGTACCATTCCCCCCCGATTGCGCGTGCATTTATGCACGGTTCTCTTGATGTTTTTTTGCAACCAGCTACAGGCGGAATTTTCGAGAGGCGTTGATTATAAACCCAGACCGGATTTATCCAGGTTTGAACAGCGCAAGCAATATCGGGATGCATTGTACCTGGCAAAATCTGGTCAACGAAGCCGCTACCTGAAATTGCGGGACCAGTTAAGAACCTATCCCCTCTATCCCTATCTTGAATATACGGACAAGATTCACCACCTGGCACGACAGTCTACCGAATCCATTAAAGCGTTCATCGATCAATACGCGGACACCCCACTCGCTGAACAAATGTTGCAAAACTGGCTGTATAACCTGGGCAAGCGAGGCGAATGGAGAACGTTCATTGAAAACTACAATCCTGCCAGTACAGCTGAGAAAAATGCCTGTTTCTATGGATACGCGTTGTACAAGGAAGCACGTCTGCAGGAAGCAAAGCAGTGGGCACAAAAACTCTGGTTAGTAGATTTCTCCCAGCCGGAGGAATGTGACCCTATCTTCCGGGTCTGGCGAGATAACGAGGGGCTAACACCTGATATAGCATGGCAGCGCTATTCACTCGCCCTGCGTTCTAACAAGGTTAAACTTGCCACTTACCTGACCAGATTTCTCGAAAGGGAAGACAGGCAATACGCCAACAGTTTTAAGCTGGTGCATACAAGACCTGGCAACGTCAAGCGAATCTATAGATACAAGACTGACCATCGGCGGGTTCGAGAACTGGTACTACATGGCATAAAACGCCTGGCCAAGACTCGTCCGGATGAAGCACTTGAAACACTCACAAAATTCCTGGCATTCCATCAGTTCGAGCCTGAACTCCTGACCGGTACCTACGTCTACATCGGTAAACAGCTTGCGCTTTTAGGTGATAAGAAAAACCAAATTGATGACTTGCCGGTGAACCTGCACGCTCATCCCGATCTGGTGAAGGCACGTGTTCGAATGTCACTAGGCCAGCAGGATTGGAGCCTGGCACTCATTCTTATCAACCTGTTGCCCGAAGAAACTCAACTGCAATCACGCTGGCAATTCTGGAAAGCAAGAGTACTGGCTGGATCAATTGATCCTGCTGATCAGGATATTGCACGGGGCATCTTCACAGAGTTGGCAGAATCGCGAAATTTCTACGGCTTTCTGGCGGCTGATCGCTTACAGCAGGCCTACAATTTTGTCGATGAGCCATCCAGCGTTTCAGCGGAGGAAATACTTGCTCTCGAAGCAACTCCAGGCATCCAGCGAGCGCTGGAACTGCTATCACTTGACGAACGAAGCAAAGCCAGACGCGAATGGTATTTCACTACCCGCGATTTCTCCAACAGGGAACGACGAATTGCGGCACGAGTGGCCCATAAATGGGGCTGGTATAAACCAGCCATCCAATCATTGATCGAAGCCGAGGCCTGGAACGACCTGGACTTCAGGTTTCCAATTGCCTACCAGGATACTTTTATCAGCAACGCGCGAGTTGCAGACATACCGGTCAACTGGAGCCTTGCTATCGCACGACAGGAAAGCGCATTCATGCCGGACGCCAGATCACCGGTTGGTGCCTATGGACTGATGCAACTCATGCCTGCCACAGCCAGATCAGTGGCTAAGCGAGTCGGCGTCGCGTTTAAATCCAACAGGGATCTCACTGAACCCGCTTTCAACATCAAGCTCGGATCCCAATATCTGGGAAGGATGCTGCGTCGATACAACAACAACCGCATCCTGGCAACTGCGGCATACAATGCGGGGCCCGGTAACGTGGATGAGTGGATTGACTCACGTCTGCCCGTCGATGTCTGGATAGAAACGATTCCTTTGGATGAGACCCGCAACTATGTCCAGAATGTCCTGATATTTTCTACGATTTACGGGCGTCGCCTGCAACATAACCAACCTTTGATTTACAACCATGAGTTTGACGACTTTTCCAGTCCGCAACCGAACTCGATGGCCGGGGAAACCGACCAGCGATCCTCCGAAAAGGATAGTCATGTCGAAGCCGCAGGCTGAAAGATCTGAAAATTCCGGTATTCCTTCGACTGCAAACAGGACAGGGCTAATCGATATCGGTGCAAACCTGACCCATGATTCTTTTAACGATGATCGCGTCCAAGTGTTGCAGCGAGCATGGGACAAAGGCATCACGCAAATGGTGGTTACCGGCGCATCAGTCAAAGGTAGTGAAGACTCGGTAACACTGGCCAGCCATCAGGACAGGCTCTTCGCCACCGTTGGCATTCATCCACATCATGCTGAACAAACGAACGATGATGTTTTGGCGCGATTCACTGAACTGGCACAGGACCGGAACGTCAAAGCAATCGGCGAGACAGGCCTTGATTTCTTCCGGGATTTTTCGCCCAGGGATATGCAGATACGTTCTTTTGAACATCATATCGAACTTGCCACGCGACTCGCATTACCGATGTTTCTTCATGAACGGGATGCCTACCCGACATTAGCTGAGGTGTTAAAGCCTACCCGGGACCAGCTCAAAGATGTGGTGGTTCATTGTTTTACCGGAGAAAAAGAGGCGCTGCACGCCTACCTTGATCTGGATTGTCATATCGGCATCACCGGATGGATATGTGACGAGCGCCGCGGCAGTCATCTCATCGATCTCATCAAAGATATTCCGGCTGATCGTTTGCTGATTGAAACCGACTCGCCTTACCTGTTGCCAAGAAACGTCAAACCCAAACCAAAATCGCGGCGAAATGAGCCACATTACCTGACCGTGGTGTGCGAATTTATCGCTGCTATTCTTGATGTTTCCTACAATGAACTTGCGCAACGCACTGCCAACAATGCCCAGAGATTTTTCAATTTGCCTTCAGCATGACTGTCAATTTCTACACTACGGTGGGTTGTCATCTTTGCGAGGAAGCGCTTGTCCTGCTGCAAGTGCTGCAAGAACAAGCTCAAGATCAGGGCACATGGTTGCAAATAAACGAAGTGGACATCGCGCTCGAAGAAGTTTTGATGGCAGAGTACGGCCTACGGATACCGGTCATTGCATCATCTGGGCAGGAAATCGGCTGGCCTTTTTCACTTGAGGAACTGAGTCAGTTCCTAAATCTGTAACAAGCAACGCAGGTAGACAAAAATGAAAGCGCCATATGGTTCATGGAAGTCCCCAATAACGAGCGATCTGATCGTGGCAGAAACCATTGGCATTGGCGGACAAAAATTTTACCAGGGTGAACTATTCTGGGTAGAACTCCGGCCCCAGGAAGGCGGCCGCCAGGTACTAGTACGACGTGATACCGACGGCAAGGAAAGAGACATTACTCCCGCGCCATTTAATATGCGCACCAGAGTTCATGAATATGGCGGCGGCGCCTGGTTGCTGCATGAAAATGCCGTCTACTTTTCGAATTTTTCAGACCAGCAGGTTTACAAACAACTTTTATGTGATGAGCAACCCACTCAGCTCACGCACCAACCCGGCCTGCGATTTGCTAATGGCACGGTGGACGCAGCACGTGGCCGGATTATCTATGTTGTGGAAGATCATACGGCAGAGGATAAGGAGGCAGAGAACAAGCTGGGCGCGGTAAACCTTGAAACTGGTGACGTGGTAATCCTGGCGGATGACCACGATTTCTTTGCTTCACCAACCCTGAGCCCTGATGGATCTATGTTGGCCTGGGTCACCTGGGATCATCCTGATATGCCCTGGGATGAAACCATACTCTGGCAGGCTGACATTGGCGAGGATGGTCAACTTCTGAATATCGAGAAAATCTCCGGTGGCAATATCGAAGGGCAAAAAATATCAGTTCAGCAGCCTCGCTTTTCTCCCACCGGTCAGCTCTATTTTATTTCTGACAAATCGGGCTGGTGGAATATCTTCTCCTGGCATGAAGGCAAGGAAACCAACGTTCACGAACTGGAAGCGGAATTCGGCCAGCCTCACTGGGGATTTGGCTTGCGTACCTACCAGTTCCTGGGCGAAGAACAAATTATCTGTGTCTATGGCGTTAAAAACGTCAGCAAACTAGGGATATTGGATTTACTCACCGGCAACCTGCAGGATATTGACCTGCCCTACTCGGATATTGATGGCCTTTCCGTGCGCTCTCATGGCAACCAGCAGGTAGTTTTCACGGGCGCATCTGCCTCTGAATTTCCAGGCGTTGTGGTGCTCGAACTGGTATCCGGTAAAACAAAAGTCATCAAGCAATCGACGGTGCTGGAACTGGATAAGGGTTACCTGTCAGTGCCGGAGACAATTGAGTTCCCCGCCGAAGATGGCGAACACGCCCATGCATTCCATTATCCACCCGCCAACAGGGACTATGAGGCGCCTGGTGATGAAAAACCGCCGCTAATCGTGATGCTTCATGGCGGGCCAACGAGTGCAACATCCAATGCTCTTAACCTTAGAACCCAGTTCTGGACCAGCCGCGGCTTTGCGGTCCTCGATGTTAACTATCGTGGTTCAACGGGATACGGCAGAGAGTATCGGGACAAGTTGCTGGGTAACTGGGGAATTGTTGATGTGCAGGATACAGTCTCCGGCTGCAACTATCTCGGCAGTAAAAACCTTGTGGACATGGAGCGACTCGCTATTCGTGGCGGCAGCGCTGGTGGTTATACAACACTATCCGCATTAACGTTTACAGATACCTTCAAAGCCGGTGCGAGTCACTTTGGCGTCAGCGACCTTGAAGCACTGGCAAAAGATACGCACAAGTTCGAATCCAGATATCTCGACAGTGTTGTTGGACCCTATCCGGAACAACTGGAGGTATATCAGCAAAGATCGCCTATCCACCATGTAGACCGACTTTCAAGTGCCTGCATCTTTTTCCAGGGATTGGAAGACAAGGTGGTACCGCCGAACCAGGCTGAAACCATGGTAGAGGCCTTAAAAGAAAAAGGTATACCGGTAGCCTATGTTCCCTTTGAAGGTGAGCAGCATGGATTTCGCCGGGCGGAAAACATCAAGCGTTGCCTGGACCTGGAACTCTACTTTTATTCCAGAATCTTCGGTTTCACCACCGCCGATCAAATTGAACCGGTGGAAATCACGAATCTCCCAGGGAACCTATGAGTGTATTGTTGCAATGTCATCGCGTCGTTCACTCGATGGGTACAAAACCGCTATTCACTGGCCTGGACCTGGTCATTAATAACGGAGACAAAGTAGGGCTGGTGGGTCACAACGGTTCCGGTAAATCGACATTGCTTTCGATTCTCAACGGCCAACTCAGCCCTGACGATGGTGATATAACCCGCACCACCGATCTTTTGTTAGAAACGGTTGAGCAGTTTATTGACCCGGGTCTGAACGAACGATCTCTTTTCGAGGCATTATGTGAAAAGCTGCCGAGGGAAGAGCGGGACTTCAGTGAATACAAAGCCGTCATGCTGCTTCAGCAGATGGGGTTCAATGAGGTCGAATTAGGCTACAAGGTCTCTAACCTGAGCGGCGGCCAGCAAAACCGATTGATGTTTGCCCGTGCGGTTATCAATAAACCCACACTGATCCTTTTCGATGAACCGACAAACCACCTGGACCTGCAATCCCTGATGATTTTCGAGGACTTTCTAGGCTCGCTGGAGGTTGCCTATCTGCTTATATCCCATGACAGGCACTTCCTGGATGCTGTAACCGATCGAACTTTGTTCCTGCGGGATCACCGTATCTATAACTTTAACCTGCCCTTCACCGAGGCAAGGATTCGACTCGATGAGCAGGATACGGCAGCACAAGCGACTCGAAGAGTTGAGGA
>JAPUGI010000010.1 GCA_027292925.1 Gammaproteobacteria bacterium | reverse complement strand
TGAACACCTGGTATCGCGGCCCCATGGTCGATGAAATTTACAGTCAATGCACTTTCGCCATCTGCTTTTCTTAACCATCCATGCAAAGACGATTTTTCTAAATAATGAACATGAGTTTCAAGGCTAAAATTATTTCCATAGACAATTGCGGTACATACCTCCGCCATGCCGTAAGCAGGCTGCATCGCATGAGATGAAACGCCAAAGGGCGCAACCGTAGACAGAAAATCACGAACAACAGGTGAGGTAACCTGCTCACCAGCATTGGTGAAGAACTTGATCGATGAAAGGTCCCATGTTTTGCCCTCAACTTCCGACAGGGCGTCTCTGACCATCTTATAGCCAAAATTTGGCGACCAGGTGTGTGTCACCTTATATTCCTCAATCAAATCTAACCAATTTAGAGGATTGGTTAAGATGGTCTTGGTGGGGACTTGTATTTGCTGACACCCCAGGTAGACATCCTTGATGTGGAACATCAAAAGTGGTACAACGTGATCCATGGAGAGCCAGTTAAGTGTGACATCCTTAGGCGTGTA
Organism: Gammaproteobacteria bacterium; assembly: GCA_027292925.1. Classification (GTDB taxonomy): domain Bacteria; phylum Pseudomonadota; class Gammaproteobacteria; order Pseudomonadales; family Azotimanducaceae. Next base: position 4,863 of record JAPUGI010000010.1, on the reverse strand, counting down.
ATCGTTAAATTGCTTTGAGGCATGGATATGGCAAATGATTCCGTGATGTGTTTCTTGGATACATTTGGAAATCCCCGTGCTGCCTGAAGTTAATTGAAAGAACACCACTTCATCGGGCTGGCTTTGATGGGTGTGTTTTGATAGAGAACGACTGCGGGGTTCGTTGATGGATACGACCTCCAGGGCTTCCATTGGCAGAACACGCTTGAGACCAGCAAGCGATTCAATCAGGGAGTCAGTCGCCAAAATCGGCGGCTCCTCTAGCAATCTCCAGATGTTGAATAACTTCATGACGATACTATTTTTCTTGTCGTACTCAGGAGGCACTGCAACCGTCACAGGTATTATTCCGCCGAGGACGCATGCCCAAAACGTCGCAAAATAATCCGGAAGCGACTCTATTTGCAGAATAGCTCGGTCATAGGGTTTTAAGCCCATTTGATACAAAGCGGATAGTATGCGTCTGGCTTCTGCCAGTAAAGCGGCATAGGTTTGACATACTTGTCTCCCATCGGGTTGAATATAAATGATGCCTTTGTTTTCATACTTTGTGGCAGTTTGAATCAGGGCATCCGTCAACGTCTTAGGTACATTTTCTTCTATAACCAGTGGCCCTCCATCACTGAGTGCGAGCGGGCGAAGTTCCGAATTGTCATGCGCTGTCACCTGATACGCCTGCTGGGCAACTCCCCCTTCTCTCTCACATAGACGATCGTCTTTCCAATGAGGGAGAAGGTCTGACAAATGCAGTGACGATATGCTCTTGGTATACACTTGGGCGACCACGACCACTTGGTCAACTTCCGGGACCGACTGTAGGCGTTCTTCCCAGCGCCCCACCAGGTCAGCGTCAATAACTTCCGAACGTGTGAGAGCTGCCTCATCGATCTGACCGGTTATAGTAAGTGGTAAGTGGGTCATAGGTACATATGAGATAGGTAGCGTAGCCACAGGCCAGATGGCTTGTAATTCAGCCTGTAACTGTTTTTGTAAAACTTGCGCCACGTCTTGTCGGAACGCCGATGCGGTTGAAATAACATAGGCCACTAACACCTTTTCCGACGTTGCCGTCTCTCGTGCTAACACAACACAATCCTCAACTAATGGACTATTCACCAGGGCAGCCTCTACCTCGCTCAATTCGATGAGGCGACCTTCTACCCAAACCTGCCGACCTGCGGTGTCAATCCGGTCCGTTGAGTATTGTGTCTGCGTATTTACCCGCCCCAATAGCAATTGATTCTCATCGGTTGTCGACAAGGGTAAGCTCAAGATTCGTTCCTTGGGGTTTGCAACGATACCTTCGAGCAAAGTCTGAAAATGCACCAACATCCCGATCATCGTGGAATCATCAAATAAATCTGTGTTGTACACTAACTGACCGCGGATACCCTCGGTTCGATCCCACAGATGAAACTCCATGTCAAAGCGCGTTATCCCGCTGTCAAGCTCAAGTGGGCGGAGTTCCAATCCTTTGAGTTTAAGTGTTCCTGCTGGCGCATTCTGGAGTACAAATACCACTTGAAAGAGGGGATTGCGCCCAGGGTGCCGTTCGATCTGCAACTTCTCTACCAGGATTTCAAAAGGTATGTCTTGGTGCGCAGATGCTTCCAAAGCCACTTGTCGAACGCGAGAGAGCAGTTCCTGGAATGTCGGATTGCCCGACAAGTCCGTGCGGAACACCACACTATTTGCGAAGAAGCCAATTAACCCTTCAATCTCCCGGCGATTGCGGTTTGCAATTGGCGATCCCACGACGATGTCATCCTGCTTGGTATAGCGATGCAACAGAACTTGGAACGCTGCAAGTAACGTCATAAACAGAGTGACCCCTTCCCCCTGGCTTAAGGATTTTATCGCGATGCTTAAGTCTTGAGACAACTCCACCGATTGCATTTTACCGCGGAAGGTTTGCGCAGAAGGGCGAGGGGCATCCGTAGGTAACTCAAGTATAGACACTTCATTGAGTTTTTGCTGCCAGTATGAAAGCTGATCTTCGAGCACTTTTCCCTGTAGCCATTCGCGCTGCCAGACGGCAAAGTCGGCGTATTGGACAGGCAGTTCAGGAAGTCTTGGCCGCGTTGCACTGGCGAAAGCCTCGTAAAGTATTTCTATCTCCCGATTCAGCACACCAAGCGACCAACCATCGGCGATAATGTGGTGAATGGTGAACAGCAACACATGTTCGGTGGCACCCAATCTGATGAGGGTAATACGGAGGAGAGGCCCTTGAGTCAGGTCAAATGGCAGGCGCGCCTCTGCAATTGCCAGTTGCTGAACTCTTACCACTTGTTCGTCCTTCGCCAGCTCTTGTAAGGCATCTATCACACGTAACTTCAAAGTTAGCGTTGGAGCGATTATTTGGACAGGTTGTCCATTTACCGCTTCAAAGGTCGTGCGCAGGATTTCATGACGCCTGATGACTTCATTGAAAGATTGCTCAAGCGCAGTCACATCAAGTGGACCTGTCATGCTAAAGGCGTATGGCAAATTATAGAAAGGGTCATTCGGTGCCAACTGGTTGAGGAACCACATACGCTGCTGGGCGTAGGATAGGGGCAGAGCGTTCGATCCTTTGCTTCGGCGAATTATGGGCAACGATGATATATCGACGCCGTCTTGCCTCAGAAACGCATTAAGGAGTTCACGTTTATCCGTAGCGAGGTCGACAATCCGTTTGGAAAGGTCACGCATTTTGGTTTTATTCGATGCTCAATCAAGAATTATCTTCATTCATTTTGACGGTTTCAGACGTTTTCTTTGATTTTCTTTGACCAACCTTTGTCGTATAGCCAGTCAATAGTTTCCTGCACTTTTGCTCGCGTTTCCTGCTTATTCACATCTGCTTCCAACTGGGTTGTCATGAATTCTCTTAGAAAGGGCGCAACTAGAGGCGCAACACTATATAATAGAACAGGGTATTTCAGGCTTGGATTCAGACGATGGTAACCCTTCAGCCGGGGCCAGAGGAGGTCTAGGTTCTTAAGGTTATCATCCGCTATGGCTTCTTGTGCATTTAACAGAAGGGAAGCAAGAGCCGTGAAATTATTCAATCGTGATGGTATTAGCCATTGTAAATAACCCCAGTTCGTAGGTTCTGTTCGTGATACATCAATAAACTGCTTCTTGCTGCCGGTACCCACTGATAGCACAAGAATACCCTCTTGTGAGGCATCAGATTTAAACCATTGTTCAATACTTTCAAAAGAGGTGGCCGTTTCTTTAAGGGGGGTTGCAAGTCGATCGTAAAAATCCTTGATAGTCTTCAAACTCAAGGGCGTACTGTAGTGCTTCTTTTTTAGCGCCTCCTCATCTTTACCAATCAGAGGTGCCAATTCAGTTAGTGCGGACATGGTAGGGCTGGCGTTAAACATTCCTCCGTCAATATACCCCTGTTCAACCGCTTGCATGATTGGCGCAGCACCGGCGCGAATCGCCATGTCCAATGCAGACTGATTTGGATCGCCCCAGCTTGTAAAAAGTCTGGGCTCCCAGTTTCGATCTTTACCTTGAGAAGCGGCCAAGTCAAATGTAGTAATTAACACATTCTTCTTCATCCTAGAGTGTCCCAGAGTAAGTTGGTCGTCAATGTAGCGCGAGAGGATAGACCTGTAGTTGTCGGCTGATATGAAGGGAGACAGACCAAACGTAGCGAGCAACGTATTCCAGGGGGTATTGCTCATGAGCTTTGGTTCCTCCCATAACCTCACACATGCCTCCACGCCGTCAGCTGGATCGGCATGTTGAGCAAGTATGAGTGCGTTAATGGCACCGGCAGAGCTACCTGCAATTAAGTCAACCTCTTTTAGAAAATCTGGAACGGAGTAAGAAATTCTTTGGAGTAGCCGAGCATTTAATAACCCGGCTGCACCCCCTGCGTCTAGGGACAAGATTTTAAGTAAGCTTTTTGGGACTTCACTACTCATAATTAAGACTCCTGGTATTAGATGAGACGGAAGAGTCCTTCCGCGCTTTTAGCCTTGCTCGTCACCAGTATGGTTACTCACTGTAAAAAAGACGTCTGAGTGATTTTTCTCATTGCACTGTTGAGGTGAGATGCAACTATTATAGCAAGGTCGCAAAAAAAAAGATATGGAATAATTATCGTCAAAATAAACTTGAAGCAGACATCAGGAATCCAGTCAGCTCGACATAGCCGTTACCGTTGATGGACTGCCCATTGCTTGTGCCAGAAATCCGCACTGCCCCCTCCCAGTACCGTCCTATGGAGAGATTCAGTTCTTGGTTTGCCAAATAAGGCGCGATTACCAACATGAGTTGTTCAGAGGGAATCTGCAGCCGCCAACGAGATGGGTAGCGTATTCCACCAACGGGGTTTTGCCAGTGATCCAAAATATCAATTTGAACGTCGTCAAGGGCGAGCGGACGAATAGAACCATTGGCACTGACGATCAGGCCGCGACTAAAGGGTGAAGCACTGCCGTCAAGTTGCCTCAACAGATAGAACATTACTTCGCGCTCATCAGAAAGCTGTAGGCCAAACCAGTTCCACCCCGCTAGGTCCTTCGCTAGAAAGCTACTCCCCCACTCACGGTCTAACCAACTTGCTCCGCGAACCTGAAAAGTTTTCCCATCCACCCGAATCGTACCATGAGTAGGCATACGAGTCAACGAATAATAATAGGAGGCATTGCCTACATCTCTACTTTTCTGAGACATTCCCTTATCGCCAACAAGGACAGGGGGTTTGCCACGTTCCAGTATGAGGTCGATAGCAACCTCGTCTTCGACAGCAGAAAGGTGAATCCGATCGCCCTCCGCGGAGGAGATGTCCTGCTGGGTGTGAGAAAGTTTGCTTCCATCGACAGCCGACCAGTTTTCGACCCAAACTGAAAAGGGAGT
>JAPUGI010000001.1 GCA_027292925.1 Gammaproteobacteria bacterium | reverse complement strand
ATTCGGCATCACGACGATTGGTGATACCACAAATTTAGATTCTGGTCCGTGTCATGTCGGGTATATCTTGCGGGCCGCAGAGTTTAACACGAGAAAGCAGGGAGCCTATAATCAACTAGATCCTGCGCAGATTCGATTGTTCGAATTAGGCAATTTCGGCTTGAACTAGCTAGATATCGGTAAATTACCAAGGAAATGGGGCAGCTGCGGACCTTTCGGTAACTCGCTGTAGTCAGGATAATCTACCTGGACCAAGTACAGGCCATTAGGCGGCGCAGTTAAGCCTGCCTTGGTTCTATCGCGCAAAGCCAATAGCTTACCAGTCCAGGAGACAGGTTTGTCACCGGCACCGATATCAAGAATGACGCCTGCAATGTTTCTGACCATGTGGTGCAGAAACGCATTTGCCGCTATATCAATCACAACGAGTTCACCAGACCGCTCAATCCTGATGTGGTGGATATTTCTCACGGTAGTCTCGGACTGGCAGTTAGCTGCTCGGAACGAGGAGAAGTCGTTTTCACCCAGAAGTGCTTGTGCAGATTCATGCATAAGGGCAGCATCCAAAGGGCGATGTTCTCTCGTCACCATCTCAGCCATTAAACCGGACCTGATTCTGTTATTTACCACGATGTAGAGATAGCGACGACCTACGGCAGAGTGCCTGGCATCGAATTGCATCGGCACTTCCCGTACCCAATTCACGGAAATACTCTCGGGCAGGTTGGCGTTGGTTCCCAAAACCCACGCTTTTGATTCTCTGGCGGCATGAGAATCAAAGTGAACAACCTGGCTTGTGGCATGGACACCGGAATCGGTTCTCCCGGCACAGGTCACAGTCACCGGATGGCTTGCGACCATGCCAAGGGCATTCTGTAGGGAATCTTGAATGGTTGCCAACCCGGCCGCCTGATACTGCCATCCATGAAAAGAGGCACCGTTATAGGAAATTCCAAGGGCGATCCGGGTCAAGGCATTTAATCTAGTTTTTCCACTAATTCATTGGCTTCTTTGATGTCGGCCTCTGTACCCTCAGAGATAACTTCCTGGAGCAGTGATTTGGCGCCATCGTTGTCACCCATATCTATGTAGGCACGTGCGAGGTCCAATTTACTGCTGGCATCCTCGTCCAGATTTAGTTCCAGATCTTCATCATCGTCCAGCTCAAGACTATCGTCTTTTAGCTCAAGGCTGTCGTCTTTTAGCTCAAGGCTGTCGTCTTTTAGCTCAAGGCTGTCGTCTTTTAGCTCAAGGCCGTCGTCTTTTAGCTCAAGGCTATCGTCTTTTAGCTCAAGGCCGTCATCTTTTAGCTCAAGGCTGTCATCTTTTAGCTCAAGGCTGTCGTCATCTCCCAGATCAAGACTATCATCGATTAGCTCAAGGCTGACGTCATCTCCAAGATCAAGCTCGATTTCATCGCCAGTGTCACCAGGCTCAGGGTCTTCTTCGAGATTGATATCTTTATCGTCATCAAGATCGAGGGAAATGGCGTCGTCATCGTCACCAAGATCCAATTCGATACCATCGTCATCGCCAAGGTCGAGTTCAATGCTGTCATCATCATCGCCAAGGTCGAGTTCGATGGTGTCATCATCACCGAGATCGAGCTCAATGCCGTCGTCGTCATCACCAAGATCCAGTTCGATACCGTCATCCCCGGCATCCAGCGACTGTGTCTCACTTAAATCATCTGAAGCCGCTACTGCATCGTCTGTCCCACCGGATTCGTCATCGCCAAGATCGAGATCAAGATCAAGGTCAGCATCAAGATCGAGATCAAGGTCACCGTCATCTTCCACAGACGAATCTTGTTCAGAACCGGCATCCAGGTCGAGTTCATCACCCAGATCCAGGTCATCATCTTCAGTCTCAGCATCCAGATCATCCAAATCAAAACTAAGATCATCGTCTGCCTCTTCGATGGCGGCGATAGGCTCGGAGCTGACAATTGTCGCTTCCATGGCGGCTTCGGCAGTTTCCGATGCGCCCGGAATCCGACTCTGTAATTCCTCGGCAGTGGTAACCGCATCCTCATCATTCAACATCTTCAACTGGTCAAGCTGAAGGTTAAATGCAGTTGCATCTTCAGTCTGGACGTACACCTCAAGCAGTTTTAACTGGATGTCCACGCGAGAAGGTTCTGCTTGAATAGCGTTTTGCAGGAATGTAATCGCCTGCGGAAATCGCCCATAGGCGATGTAAATCTCAGCTTCGCTGATAGCATCTGAAGTCTCTGGTGCTAGTTCTTCATCAGCATCTTCTTTCGCTTCCTCTACCTCCGCCTCTTCTTCTGGGGCTTCCACCTCTGGCTGTGTATCATCAAGCGCTACTTCTGTGAAATCATCTTCCTCGAGACCTGCCTGCTGTCGCTTGCGACGCATGAAAAACAGCCCGCCTGCCACTCCGACAATGAGTAATATGCCTAACCCTCCAAGCACAAACGGGTTGGAAAGAAGCGATCCTAGCTGCTGGGGTTGAACGGGTTCCGGAGCCACCCCCGGATCTACACCTGCTTCCTGCATTTTCTGCAATTGTGCACGAAATGCCGCCAGCTGATCATCTTTCAATGCAACGAGCTTATCCAGCTCTTCGAGTTGCCCCGCCAGCTCGTCCACGCGGGCATTCAGCTCGGTATTGGCGCGTCTGGCACGATCAAGGTCTTCTCGAGCGACATCGAGTTCATTTTCCAGTGCTTGCATCGCCGCGGTATCAGCAGCGCGTTGCCCGCTACTTTGGTCAGCAGCGAGAAGCCTCAGTTCTCCTTCTTCCCGATCCGTGCTCGTACCGCCAGTCCCGGGTTGTCGACGCGTCGCATCCAACTGGGCGACCCTACCCGCCCGATAGTCTTCAAATTCCTGATTCTGCACCCTTACCTCTGCGATGGCAGATGTGACAGTTTCCTGCCTTATCTCACGTCGATCCGGGATTCTAAGGACATAGCCAGCTTTCAGCAGATTAATATTATCGTTGATGAAGGCTTCTGGATTCGCTTTCAACAGCGCAAGCATGGTCTGCTGAATCGATACTGAATCATCAGACCTAGTTTTCAAGGCGATTGCCCAGAGGGTATCTCCTGCTCCCGTGATGCCGTATTCGTCATCAACTATGTCGCCTTCCTGAGTTGGTGGCGCTTGCCTGCTTTCAGGCTGTGGTGGAACAGGACGCCTCTCGGCCTGGAATGTTTGGCCGGGAGTTATTGGCGCTACGCCTTGCTGGCCAAATAACGGCGGATCCAGCAGTACGGTGTACTCGCGCAGTAGGCGACCATTGGGCCAGAGCACCTCGACAATAAAATTGAGAAAGGGTTCTATGATCGGTCTGTTGCTGGTCACACGGACGATCATTTCGCCGTTGTCGTTCTGGATTATCCTGAATCGCAAATCCGTCAAGAGGTAATTTCTTTCGACACCTACCCTATCAAAATCTGCCGGGGAAGCCAGATTTGGCAGTATCTCCTCGATCGTGAGACCGCCGGTATTAGTCAATTCAATGTCAGCTTTGAACTCCTGATTCAAAGCCGAATTAAGTTCCAGTTTACCCAGCCCCAGCCCATACGCGGATTCACAAAAAAGAGCTACCAGAGCTGCTGCGAGCAACAAGAGCCTTTGAATCATTTTTATACCTCTCTTTACTACAACCGAAACCGGGCGAATCGAATTTTGAATCACCACAAGACCCACCATCCCCTACATGCTGGCAGGAAAACCTCGAAATGGTCTCTAATAGTTGCGTTAAGTATCGCTTATTACAGCTGTTTTATCAAAACTTCGGCGATTTGTATACTGTTAAGCGCGGCACCTTTACGCAGGTTATCGGATACTATCCAGAGGTTGAGTCCTCGCTCAGATGATATGTCTTCACGAATTCGACCGATGAATACAGGGTCTTTTCCTACGGATTCCAAAACAGCAGTCGGATATTCACTATCGGCCGTATCATCGATTACAACCACTCCTGGTGCACTTTGCAGGAGTTTTCTTGCATCTTGAGCACTCAATTTGGTCCCCGTCTCAATGTGAACCGCCTCGGAATGCCCATGGAATACAGGTATACGCACGCAGGTTGGATTAACCTGTATGGATTCATCCTCGAATATTTTGCGGGTTTCCCACACCATCTTCATTTCCTCGAGGGTATAGCCGTTCTCCTGAAAATCACCAATATGAGGCACGGCATTAAAGGCAATTTGCTTTGGTATTATTTCACTTTCAACCGGCTGACCGCTTAGCAGCCTCGCAGTTTGCGTGGCCAGTTCCTCTACAGCCCGCTTACCGGCGCCGGATACCGCCTGGTAGGTACAGATATTTATGCGCTCGATGCCGACGGTTTCATATATGGGATTTAGCGCTACCAGCATCTGGATGGTTGAGCAATTCGGATTGGCTATGATATTGGACTTGCTGTAATCCCCGATCCTGTGTGAGTTAACCTCTGGCACAATCAAGGGTATCTCTGGGTCCTGCCGAAAGTACGAGGTATTGTCGATAACGACACACCCGGCAGAGGCTGCCGTGGGCGCAAACTCTGAAGACACGGTGCCTCCAGCTGAAAACAAGCCGATCTGGACCTTGCTGAAATCAAACGTTGAGAGCTCTTCTACCATAATGGACTTTCCTTCAAACTGAAGTCGAGTTCCGGCAGATTTCTCGCTCGCCAGCAAGTACAGGTTTCCCACCGGGAACTTGCGCTGCTCAAGGATTTCACGCATCACCTCCCCGACAGCACCGGTTGCACCGACAATAGCAACGTCAAATTGATCCACAGTGATTCCCTACTCTAAATGTTAGCGAATGTTATGATCAGCATTGGAATAACGCAAATTCATAATTTTTATAAATTTAATAAAAATCTGGAATATAAGAAATATGGACTTTGACGCCTTAAAAGCATTCATTATCGTCTGTGAGCAGCGTTCCTTCTCCCTCGCCGCGGCACGGTTGCACCTGACGCAACCCGCTGTCAGTAAAAGAATAGCGTTACTGGAAAATCATCTGGGAGTTAAGCTTTTCGATCGCATTGGTCGGACCATTAATCTCACGGAAGCCGGGAACGAACTCTATCCAAGGGCAACCGAAATATTGTCCGGCGTGGAAGACTCGAGGCGCGCTATTTCCAACCTTTCCCGAACCGTCTCAGGTAGCCTGTCCCTGGCTACGAGTCATCATGTCGGCCTGTGGCGGTTGCCTGATGTATTGAAAGAGTATTCCTCTCGCTATCCAGGCGTTTCACTTGACCTGCATTTTATGGACTCGGAGGTAGCACATGAGGAGATAGTCCAGGGAAACCTCGAACTGGGTGTAATAACGCTTTCACCCACAAGACATGAACGCCTCAAAGCCATGCCGATCTGGCATGATCAACTCACGTTTGTTTGTGCAATGGATCATCCGCTGGCAGAATCCAGGTGCATCGACGTGGAAACTCTCGCAGATCATCCCGCTGTGCTGCCGGACATGAGTACGTTTACCGGAAGGATTGTGAAACAGATGTTTGATCAAAAAGGGTTGACCCTGACAGTGTCCATGTCTACCAACTACCTCGAAACAATCAAAATGCTTATTTCTGTGGGGCTTGGTTGGAGTGTGTTGCCTCGTTCCATGCTCGATGAAACAACTTGTGTGCTGGACGTACCGGATGCAACCATTGAAAGGACACTTGGCGTGATACACCACGTGCAACGAAGTCTGTCCAACGCAGGCCGCGCCTTCATAAATCTGTTACTTGAAAATACGGATTTCTGAAATCAATGCCCAGAGTTGTTGATTTCCCTTGACTTCGACTATAGATCTGGAAAATCAGTGGCGACACCCATGTTCTGGGACCTGTGCCGTAACAGATGATCCATCAACACGATGGCTAACATTGCCTCTGCTATCGGAGTCGCGCGAACGCCAACGCAGGGATCATGTCTACCTTTTGTAACAATTTCAGCTGGCCTTCCTTTTGTGTTGATAGTTCTCGCCGGTAGTGGAATACTCGAAGTAGGTTTTAAGGCCAGATGCACGATAATATCCTGGCCAGTAGAGATACCCCCTAAAACACCACCAGCATTGTTAGATAGAAATCCCTCAGGTGTTATTTCATCACGGTGCTCAGAACCTTTTTGTACAACACTCTCAAACCCCGCTCCGATCTCTACGCCTTTTACTGCATTGATACCCATCATCGCACTGGCAATCTCGGCATCGAGCTTGTGAAACACCGGTTCACCGAGACCGGGAATCAATCCCCCGGCGGTCACGGTGATTTTTGCTCCAACAGAATTACCATCCCGACGCAACTGGTCAATCAATTTTTCCATCTCAGAAATTTTACCGGCATCAGGGCAAAAAAATGGATTGTCATTGACTATATCCCAATCGATCTGTTCGACTTTTATATCTCCCATTTGTGCCAGATATCCCTTTACCTCAATTCCACACTGGGTTCGCAGATATTTTTTTGCGATCCCACCAGCGGCAACCCGCATGGCAGTTTCTCTCGCCGAGGCACGACCACCACCACGATAATCCCGTATTCCATATTTTTTGTAATAGGTGTAGTCCGCGTGGCCAGGCCTGAACAGATCTTTAATTTCAGTGTAGTCTTTGGACTTACTGTCGATGTTCTCAATGGCGAGACCGATGGCAGTACCGGTTGTCTTGCCTTCGAACACGCCCGAAAGAATTCTAACCAGGTCTAACTCCTTACGTTGAGAAGTATACTTGGAAGACCCCGGCCGCCGTCGATCCAGGTCAACCTGCAGGTCTGCCTCAGAAAGTTCCAATCCAGGGGGACATCCATCCACAATACATCCCAGGGAAGGCCCATGGCTCTCACCAAAGGTTGTGACCCTGAACATACTACCGAAACTACTGCCTGGCATGGGATACTCCTTGCTGAATGATAATTATACCGAATTATTGATTTGCCTTTACCCGAATGGCACTCAATAATTGCCGCCATTTGCCTTTACCCTATTAGGCTAATAGCTTAGGGTTAGCGTCTTTTTCACGCCGGTGGTTTTAATTATGCAAGAAGCGTACAAGGCTATCATCGATCAAATTGGAGAGAATTCTGGCCGGGATGGTTTAGCTGATACCCCGCAACGAGCAGCCCAGGCAATGGAGTTCCTGACCCGTGGGTACCAGCAGACATTAGAACAAGTGGTCAATGGCGCACTGTTTGATTCTGACACAAGTGAAATGATCATCGTGCAGGACATCGAACTTTATTCTCTCTGCGAACACCACATTTTACCCTTTATTGGAAAATGCCATGTCGCCTATATGCCAACCGGAAAAGTGCTTGGGCTGTCAAAGGTTGCTCGTATTGTTGAAATGTTTGCCCGCAGACTGCAAATCCAGGAGAACCTGACGAAAGAAATCGCAGAGGCAATCCAGGACATAACAAGAGCTGCCGGTGTCAGTGTCATCATAGAAGCCAAGCACCTATGCATGATGATGCGCGGTGTGGAAAAACAAAACTCCCTCATGAAAACTTCAGTGATGCTCGGCCAATTCCGCGACAACCAGAGTACCAGGATGGAATTCCTTTCCTTGCTGCAACTAGGGAAACTCTGATGCGTGGGTCGCCAGCTACTCAGTGGATGACCAGCAGTTCCAGCCGCGGGGAGTCTTTGTCTTCAAGGGGTGAGAGTGGACCAACGCCATAGGCGGACAAACGATCCTCTGCTATTCCTGCGGACACCAGAGCGGACCTAACCGATTCAGAAAGGCGTAATGTTCGTTGCTGGCCCTGTTTTATTGTTTCTCCATCTTGCAGATTATCATGCGCCACCAATGTCAGACTGATCCTTCGATTATTGTTCATGGATTTGGCAACAGCTTCAACGATTGAATCAATATTTGTGTCGCCTTCAGCCAGCGAAATCACGTACCGACCTTGTGATGTGAGTGCGGCGGAGATGGCAACTTCATCAGCTACCTGGGATTCAGGCGACGTTATGGTCGTCTCTACATGTACATAAATTTTTCTTGTACCCCGTTGCCCGATATAAATTGAGACGTAATCACCGTGGACTTTTGTTTTACCTACCAGGTAATTTTGGTACTGTTCAGGACCGTAAAGTATCGGTGTCTGAAAAACCGTATTAGCCCAGTAGTTACTACTCCCGCAATCTCTGCCATTGCACTCAAATAAAATTCGCGCCGATCTGTTCATCTGATCCTTGTAAAACTCCACGACTTTACCGACTCGTCTCTCGTTAGGAATATAGTAGGTAGTTGATTGTCTACTTCCTGATACAAACTCCAACGATTCCGGCTCGAGTACATTATTGATCTTCTTCAGTGATCCAAGAAAAATTCTTCTCGTTATCACTTTTGGATCAGTTTTAGATTCCACTACTTCAGCACCGGGATACGCATCAAGAATAGCAGCCGCTGGTAAAGCGGCTAAAAAAGTGAGGAGCGAATACCCCAGAAGTGCAGCGTTTCCTCTCAATAGCTTGCTAATCGTTTGTATAATCTCTTGCACCATGTTCCACCCATTCAACTTCTCCACCTTGCTCCGCAATTACTTCAATATTAATGGAAGCGACCATCGCCGTAGCCATTGGAATTTTCTTTCCTGTTAGATAACGAATAAAGGTACTGATAAATGGTTGGTGTGTCACCAGCATTATATCCTGCGACGCTATTCCCACCAGCTTGTCCCGGACAAGTGCGCAGTTCCCAGTTGGCGTAATCTCATCCCACGTGTCAATGAATATTTCCCGGTTCCAAACGTCCCGAACCAGTTGAGCCGTTTGTTGCGCCCTGGTATAAGGACTGGCCACAATCGACTGTGGTCTCACTCGGTCGACAATCTTGCCTGCACTGGCGATAACCTCCTGCTCACCGGAAATGCTCAGGCGACGCTTCGCATCGGATCCAGGCCTTAACTCCGCCTCGCCATGGCGCATCAATATTATTTTCAACGTTTTTTCATCCGTTGTACTGATTTTCGTTCACCGGCGACCCATGAGCCTAGAAGTAGATTTAAGTAAAGCTAGTAACCCTCTGTAAAATATAAAATTTATATACAAAGATACCTGGGTTCGAAAGTGATATCGGCAATCTGCAGCAGGATCCAGCAACCGATCACATAAACGATCACCGGCCGCAGCACCTGCCTGCGTTTCAGTTCGCTGAAAAAACCGCTGTCTATCTGGGGAGTATCATTCATGAGTCATCCCGGTTGGCAGATGCAGTATACAGCAAGTGTATTGACTGGTTAGGCGGACAACTCCAGCAGTAATTTGTTCAGTCGCTTAACATAGCTTGCGGGTTCTTCCAGCTGACCGCCTTCAGCCAGCATCGCCTGATCGTAGATCACCATGGTCAGGTCATTGAATCGATCCACATCAGCTTCGTCGTTGAGCTTCGCAAGCAATGGATGCTCCGGGTTGATTTCAAAGGTTCGCTTGCCGCCGGGTATCGGCTGTCCTGCGGATTCCAGGATGCGACGCATCTGCATGCCCATTTCATCTTCATTGACAACCAGGCAAGCGGGTGAGTCCGTAAGCCGATGAGTAATGCGTACCTCTTCGACTTTTTCGCCAAGCAAGTCGGTAATTCGCTTCACCAGGTCCTTGAACTGTTTCTCAACCTTGGTTTTTTCTTCTTTCTCAGCTTTGTCTTCCAAATCTCCAAGATCCAGTGAGCCTTTGGCGACATCCTGGAATTGTTTGCCGTCGAACTCCATCAGGTGGCTCATCAACCATTCATCTATACGGTCAAACAAAACCAGTACCTCGATGCCTTTTTTCTTGAAAACTTCAAGAAGCGGACTGTTGTTCGCTGTGTGAAAATTTTCGGCGACAACGTAATAGATTTTATCCTGGCCATCTTTCATTCTGCTAACATAATTAGTGAGGGATTGGCTTTGAGTATTCGAATCGCTGTTGGTGGTTGCAAAGCGCAACAATTTCGAGATCTTCTCTTTGTTGTTGAAGTCTTCTGCGGGACCCTCCTTCAACACCTGCCCAAATTCATCCCAGAATTCCTGGTATTTTTCAGCATCTTTTTTTGCCAACTTCTCCAACAGGTCCAGTGCACGTTTTGTCAGCGCGTTTCGCATGGATTCAATAGCGGGATCTTTTTGTAATAACTCTCGAGATATGTTGAGGGACAAGTCGTTTGAATCCACGACACCTTTGACAAATCTCAGATAGAGAGGCAGGAATTGTTCGGCTTCATCCATGATGAACACTCTTTGTACATAGAGCTTTAATCCTCTTGGTGCCTCACGCTGCAACAAATCGAAAGGTGCCTTGGCCGGAATGTAGATCAAACTGGTGTAATCCAGTTTTCCCTCGACTTTGTTGTGGCTCCAGGTCATCGGGTCCAGGAAATCATGGGAGATATGTTTGTAGAACTCTTTGTACTCGTCGTCTTTGATCTCACTTCGTGACCGGCTCCACAGAGCCTTGGCTGTGTTAACTACCTCATCTTCTTCTTTTTTCTTCTTATCACCGTCGTCATCAACACCAATAGACTCCTTTTTCATCACCACCGGGACGGAAACATGATCAGCATATTTTTTGACGATGTTTTTTAGCCGCCAACTGTCAAGAAATTCATCTGCATCTCCCTTGAGGCGAAGGATGACGGAAGTTCCCCTTTCAGCTTTTTCGATATTTTCAACTTCGAATTCTGCTTCCCCGACTGAAACCCATCGCACAGCATCAGATGCATCTAATCCTGCGGCCCGACTTTCAACAGTAACCTTGTCCGAGACAATAAAGGATGAGTAAAAACCAACTCCAAATTGACCAATCAGTTGTGCGTCTTTCTTCTGGTCGCCAGTCAGGGAGTCCAGGAATTGAGCAGTGCCTGATTTGGCAATGGTACCGAGTTGAACAATCACTTCCTCGCGACTCATACCGACGCCGTTGTCGCTAATCGATATGGTCTTTGCATCCTTGTCGATATCAATCCTGATTTTGAAGTCGTTGTCCTCGCCAATCAATTCCGGCCTGGCCAGACCTTCAAATCGCAGTTTGTCAATGGCGTCTGCGGCATTGGATATCAGTTCTCTCAGGAAAATTTCCTTGTTTGAATAAAGAGAATGAATCATCAAATGCAAAAGCTGTTTCGCTTCCGTCTGAAAACCCAGGGTTTCTTTTTTAGCTTTTACTGGCATGGAGGGCCTTAATTCTTTGGTTTGGACATGAACTAGCTAATTGGGGTCTATTGCAGGTATTTCAAGGCTCCTGCCTGTCCTGCCTGAGATCCTTCGCCTTGCAGGCTCAGGACCAGCCCGTAACTTTTTTTAATGTATTTCCTATTTCAGCCAGGCTATTGCACGTATGCACACCAGCCGCCTCTAATGAGGCAAACTTTTCATCCGCAGTTCCTTTACCACCCGCAATAATGGCACCGGCATGGCCCATGCGTTTACCGGGTGGTGCTGTCACACCGGCGATGTAACCAACGACTGGTTTCGTGACATTGTCCTTGATGAAGTCAGCTGCTTCTTCTTCGGCAGTACCACCTATTTCGCCAACCATGACAATTGCTTCTGTTTCTGTGTCCTGTTCAAACAGTCCCAGGATGTCGATGAAATTGCTGCCGGGAATTGGGTCGCCGCCAATACCAACACAGGTGCTCTGGCCAAATCCAAGATCAGTCGTCTGTTTGACGGCTTCGTATGTCAGGGTACCGGATCTTGAAACAATACCTACCCTCCCGGGCAAGTGGATATCTCCGGGCATAATACCAATCTTGCATTCACCCGGCGTAATCACACCGGGGCAATTGGGGCCGATCAACCTGACACCTCTGTGATCCAGGCTTGCTTTGATGACCAGCATGTCCAATGTGGGCAGACCTTCAGTAATGCAAACTATCAGCTCGATACCTGCATCCGCAGCTTCAAGTATGCCGTCCTTGGCAAATGGCGCTGGCACGTATATTACTGTCGCTACTGCTCCGGTTGCCTCAACCGCTTCCCGTACGGAATTAAATACCGGTAACCCTAAATGCTTTTGACCACCCTTGCCGGGAGTTACTCCTCCAACCATCTGGGTTCCATAAGCGATAGCATGCTCGGAATGAAGGGTTCCTTGCGAGCCCGTAAATCCCTGGCATATGACCTTTGTTGACTTATCAACCAGTACACTCATGCCACTCCCCCAGCTGCCTTCACGGCTTTTTGCGCGGCATCTGTCAGACTTGTCGCCGAAATAATATCCACATCACTATCATCAAGCGCTTTGGCACCGAGGTCTGCATTATTTCCTTCAAACCTGACAATCACCGGGACTTCAACATGGACTTCCTTAACCGCCCCGATTATCCCTTCCGCAATAATGTTACATTGCACGATTCCGCCAAATATATTAATTAGCACCGCCTTCACAGCCTTGTCAGAGAGAATTATCTTAAAAGCTTCACTAACAGCCTCTTTAGTCGCCCCGCCTCCAACATCGAGGAAGTTAGCAGGTTGACCACCGTGCAGTTTAACCAGGTCCATCGTACCCATGGCCAGTCCTGCACCATTCACCATGCAACCGATGTTCCCGTCTAGCGCAACATAGTTAAGTTCGAATTCTGAGGCTTCGTTTTCTCTTTCATCTTCCTGGGAAGTGTCCCGCATTGCCGCTAGTTTTTTCTGACGAAACAAAGCATTGCTATCGATAGAGACTTTCGCATCCAGACAGTGGATATCACCTTCGGCTGTAACGACCAGCGGATTGATCTCAAGAAGTGATAAATCACATTCTTCGAACATCTTCGCCAGTGAAACAAATAGTTTGGCAAACTGGTTAATCTGTTTCCCTTCGAGACCCAACTGGAACGCCAGGTCTCGTCCCTGGTACGGGGATGCACCCAGGGCAGGGTCAATTTCTGCCTGGAGTATTTTTTCCGGGGTCTCTTGTGCCACCTTTTCGATTTCAACTCCACCTTCTGTTGAAGCCATGAAAGTGATCCTGCAACTTGACCGATCAATGACTGCGCCTAAATAAAGTTCTCTGTCGATATCCGCGCATTCCTCGACAAATATCTTACTCACAGGCTGACCCTTCTCGTCTGTCTGGAATGTGACAAGATTGGTACCAATGTGATTGTCTGCGAACTCCCGAATTTCTTGCACACTTGTTACCAGTTTCACGCCACCGGCTTTGCCCCGACCACCGGCGTGAACCTGGACTTTGACTACCCAACGATTCCCACCCAATTCTTCTGCCGCCGCTACCGCTTCATCGGCTGTGTCCACTGCAATACCCCGGGAAACTGGCAATCCATATTCGGAAAACAATTGCTTTGCCTGATATTCATGAAGATTCATGCTTCAAATCCTTAACACCCTAGTAGTTGTATATAAGTTAAGCCGGTCCTGAGGAACCGATCAGCTTCTGAGATTTATTTTTTTCGTTTTCTGTTGGCTATATGAATGGCATGACCAGCAACAGCCAGCGAGGCTTCATGTAAACCTTCTGACAGCGTTGGATGAGCAAACATGGTCAAGCCAAGATCCTCGGCGCTGGCGCCAAATTCCATCGCGATAACTGCCTCGGCAATCAGTTCAGAAATGTGTGCACCGATCATGTGAACACCCAGAATACGGTCAGTCTCTTCATCAGCAATAACTTTAATCAAGCCGACGGTATCATTGGCGGCCATTGCCCGACCACTAGCAGCCATCGGAAAACTCCCGGTTTTATATTTCTCACCATTCGCCTTGAGTTCCTGTTCGGACCTGCCGACCCAGGCAATTTCGGGATGGGTGTACATAACCGCTGGAACGCAATCATAGTTCACGAGTGGCTTCTTTCCCGCAATTCGTTCAACAACCATGATGCCCTCTTCCATACCCTTATGCGCCAGCATGGGACCACGGACCACATCACCTACGGCATGAACGCCGGGTGCATCCGTTGAACACAAATCGTTGACATAGATAAAACCGCGTTCATCCAGGGTTACTCCACTATCGGCCGCTAGCAGGTCCTCGGTATACGGTGTACGGCCAACGGCAACCACCAGTTTATCGAACGTCTCTGACTTATCGCCCTCGGAATCAGAATAGAGAACCTTGACCTTCTTGCCTTTAATTTCAGTACCAGTTACCCGGGTACCCAGGCGAATATCCATGCCCTGTTTCTTGAACTGTTTGAGTGCTTCCCTGGCTACGTGAGCATCTACAAGGGGTAGGAATTCATCCAGCGCTTCCAAAACAATTACTTTGGAACCCAATCGGTTCCATACGCTTCCTAACTCAAGTCCGACGATACCTGCGCCTATCACTCCCATTCTCTTCGGCACGGCATCAAGGTCCAGGGCACCGGCGGAATCAACTATCAGGTTATCTGTTATAGGACAGGGAGGAATTTCAGCTGGAACAGAACCAGTTGCAATAACAATATGGTCCGCCTCCAAAGATTCCACATCCCCTTTGTGGGATGTGAATTCAACGGAACGGTTTGCGTGTAATTTTGCCACTCCCTCAAAGGTAGTCACACCATTTGCTTTAAAGAGTCCTGCCACTCCTTTAGTGAGATTACTCACCACCATATTTTTTCTTGCAATCATTTTCGGAACATCGATATCCAGTTCTTTCGAAATGATTCCAATTTCCGAGAAGTGGTTTTTTGCATCGATGAACTTGTGGGATGCATCTAACAATGCTTTTGAGGGGATACAGCCTACATTGAGACAAGTACCACCGTATGCTGGTTTATCATCCTTATCCAGCCATTTCTCAATACACGCGGTATTAAGACCGAGCTGAGCTGCTCTAATCGCGGCATGATAACCTGCTGGTCCCGCACCGATTACAATGACATCAAATTTCGTTGCCATACCTATTCCTTAAAACCTCTAAAATATTGTCCATCTAAATATCCAGCAGGATTCTCGCTGGCTCTTCCAGAAAAGCCTTGATGGTCACCAGGAACAGAACTGCTTCTTGGCCGTCAATCAATCGATGATCGTAAGACAAAGCCAGGTACATCATCGGCCTGATTTGTATCTCACCATCTACTGCCATGGGCCTCTCCTGGATTTTGTGCATCCCCAGGATGCCGGTCTGGGGGGGGTTCAGGATCGGGGTTGATAACAGTGAGCCGAATACACCGCCATTGGAAATGGTAAACGTACCGCCAGTCATATCCTCAATTGTCAGTTTTCCATCCCTGGCCTTGATGCCGTAGCTGCGCACCTGGTCCTCAATTTCCGCCAGCGTCAAACTGTCTGCTTCACGTATAACAGGAACAACCAGTCCTCGAGGTGACCCAACCGCGACCCCTATATCCTGATAACCGTGATAGACGATATCATTTCCGTCAATTGAAGCATTGACTCCAGGAAACCGTTTCAATGCTTCGACACAGGCACGAACAAAAAAGGACATAAACCCAAGCCGTGTGCCGTCGTGTGCTTTTTCAAAATCCTCTTTATACCTGCTCCTGAGATCAATAATCGCCTGCATGTCCACCTCATTGAAGGTGGTCAGCATCGCAGCAGTTTGTTGCGCGTCCACCAGCCTGCGCGCGATACTCGCTCGCAACCGGGTCATGGGCACCCTGCGTTCTACCCTCTCACCTGCTACAGGCTCCGAAGGTTGCATGGTAGTTTCGCCTCTGCCCGGTTGGATTCGCGCGGGGGTCTGCTGCTCAGCAGCAGCAACTGCTTTGAGGATGTCCTCCTTGGTAACCCTTCCCCCTTTTCCGGTCCCGCTTATCTGTGTGACATCAATCTGGTTTTCTTCCGCCATTTTTCTCGCAGCCGGACTCGCCACATTTACTACCACTAACTTGCCCGCAGCATCCGCCGGTTTTTCTTCTGCAGCAGGAGTCGCCACATTTACGGCCACTAACTTGCCTACAGCATCCGCCGGTTTTTCTTCAGCGGCAGCAGTAGAAGCACTGACCTCACCAGCTTCAAACTCAGCAAGAACTTCTTCAGCAAGAACTGTGGCACCTACCTCTTTGAGTATTTTTAATAGTTCCCCATCGACAGGCGCCACCACCTCCAGGACAACTTTATCGGTTTCAATATCCACCAGCACCTGGTCTCGCACAACCCCCTCACCAACCTCAACATGCCAGGCTGCAATCTCACCGTCCGCAATAGATTCAGGGAATTCCGGAGCCTTTATTTCAATCATTTTTCGTCCTTAACTCGTTGAAGGTGATGAACACTCCACATTAATCAATATCGGTTTTATAGAGAGCTTCATACACCAAATCATCCTGTTGCTGGATATGCAGTGACATATAGCCCGCAGCAGCAGCAGCGGATCCCTCACGACCCGCGTAGTGTAAATACAGCGCAGGAATACTTTTATGCAGCACCCTGCGCAGGTGATGTTGACTGCTGTACCAGGCACCCTGGTTCATCGGTTCTTCCTGACACCACACCGCCGTATCAATATTCGGATGTCGAGAGATAACTTCTGACAAATCTTGTTCCGGAAAAGGATAAAGCTGCTCAATCCTGACAATAGCAACATGTTGCAACCCATCCTCACGCTGCTTATTCAAAAGGTCGTAATATACCTTGCCGCTACAAAACACGATGCGAGTAACCTCATCGCAATCCCTGTTCTCATCATCAAGAATCACAGTCTTGAATTCATCTTCCGTCAACTCTTCTAACGTGGAGATTGCTTCCTTGTGACGAAGCAGGCTCTTCGGGGTCATAACGATCAACGGCCTTCTAAGAGGCCGGATTCCCTGCCTTCTAAGCAAATGAAAAATTTGGGCCGGCGTGGTCGGAACACAGACCTGAACATTGTGCTCGGCACACAATTGCAGGTACCGCTCAAGTCGGGCAGAAGAGTGTTCCGGTCCGGCTCCCTCGTATCCATGGGGTAATAATAGTGTGATTCCGGATAGTCTGGCCCATTTATGCTCGCCACTGGTAATAAATTGGTCGATGACAACCTGGGCACCGTTGGCGAAATCCCCGAACTGGGCTTCCCAGATCACCATGGTGTTCGGGCTGGTTTGTGAGTAGCCGTATTCGAAAGCCAATACCGCCTCTTCGGAAAGGAGTGAGTCATACAGCATGAATTGCTTTTCTGTATCTCCAATTGTCTCAAGGGGGACGAAAGTTTCACCTTCCTTCTGGTCGTGAAGGACGGCATGACGATGCGAGAAGGTTCCCCTGCCTACATCCTGACCTGTGATCCTGAGTTTGAATCCTTGTGATAGTAAGGTCGCGTAGGCCATTACTTCGGCGTAGCCCCAATTGATGGGTAATCCACCTGCGGTCATCTTCTTCCTGTCGTCCAGGATCTTTGCCACCTGTTTCTGCAATACGAAACCCTCGGGTACCTCGTTGAGTTTGTTCGCGATAGTCTGAAAAGACTTGAGGTCAAAGGTGGTATCCCCAGGTGTGTCCCAGTCATGGCCAAGATAAGGATGCCAATCCACAAATAGTGAACTATGCGGCTCTTTCAGGTAGTCCCAGGCAACCGCATGACCTTGATCGAGTGAATCACGATAGGCTTCTATTAGTGATCGATATTCCTCTTCGTCGATAGCACCGTCGCTAATCACTTTTTCTGCATACAAGGTCAGCGTCGTCGGGTGCTTGCGAATATGTTGGTACATGATGGGTTGGGTAATAGAGGGCTCGTCCCCCTCATTGTGCCCCCGGCGGCGGTAGCAGACGATATCGATGACGACGTCCTTCTTGAACTCCATCCGATAGTCGAGTGCCATCTGGGAGATAAACAGCACTGCCTCAGGATCATCGCCGTTAACATGGAATACGGGTGCGCGCACCATCTTGGCAATTTCAGTGCAATATCTTGTAGATCGCGCGTCTTCGATTTTACTGACGGTGTACCCGATCTGGTTGTTGATAATGACGTGTATGGTGCCACCGGAATAAAACCCCCTGGTTTGCGACATCTGGAATGTTTCCATGACAACACCCTGCCCAGCAAAGGCAGCATCACCATGTACATTGATAGCCAGTACCTTATCACCGGTTGCATCTTCACGACGATCCATGCGTGCCCGAACAGAACCGACGATCACTGGTGCCCCGATTTCGAGATGGGAAGGATTGAATCCAAGTGCCAGGTGCATCTCACCACCCGGGGTCATCAAATTTGAGGAAAAACCCTGGTGGTATTTTACGTCTCCCGAACCGGTACCCGGTTCATACCGTCCTTCAAACTCGTCGAAAAGATCAGCTGGATCTTTACCGAACAAATTAACCAACACATTGAGCCGGCCACGGTGAGCCATACCAATAACGGTTTCTACCACCCCCGCTGACCCGGCACGATGAATCAATTCCGCAAGACAGGGAATGAAGGTCTCACAACCCTCAAGACCAAATCGTTTCGTTCCGGGATACTTGCTGCCAAGATATTTTTCCAATCCCTCGGCTGCAATCAAACGATCAAGTAACCTCCGTTTTACGCCATCGCTGTAAGAAGGCCTGGATCTAGAGCCTTCCATTCTCTGTTGCACCCACATCTGTTCCGCTTCATCGCTGATGTGCATGTATTCAGCACCGATGGAGCCGCAATAGGTTTTTTCCAGGACCTCCAGGATTTCCCTGAGCGGCGCTTCAGCATCTCCAAAAAACAAAGTACCCGTCTGAAACCTGGTATCCAGGTCCGCTGCGGACAGGCGGT
The DNA here is from genome assembly GCA_027292925.1 of Gammaproteobacteria bacterium. Lineage (GTDB taxonomy): Bacteria > Pseudomonadota > Gammaproteobacteria > Pseudomonadales > Azotimanducaceae. The sequence continues at coordinate 1,560 of JAPUGI010000001.1, read as the reverse complement.
GGTATTCCAATTCAAGCACCGGTACACCGCTTTCATCTAACAGACCCAGCGGATCAAGTTTCGCTTTACGATGTCCCCTGCGCCGGTATCCGTTGATCAGCTCGCTGACGGCAAATTGTTTGCGTTCATGCTCGGAGGAAATACTGCTTGCTGAGATAGGTGCGACCCGAGCCTGGTTCTTGGAAAGCAGGAGAAAATGATCGCGTACGGTTGCATGGGAGATGTCCGGGGCCAAGGTCCCTTCCACCAGGGGTAGGGTTTCAAAATAACTTCGCCACTGATCCGGTAGTTCGGCCGGGTCTTTAAGGTAGGTTTCGTAGAGTTCTTCCACGTAGGAAGCGTTGCCGCCAGAAATATGGCCGCTGCGCCACATTTGCTCCATGATACTGTCTTCCATTACGACCTCTCTGGAAGTTAATCGGGATTTTCTCAGGGGATACTACAGAATTTAGCTCATCGCTGCTAAAGGGCTAGACAGCCCGTTTCAGCAGCATATTTCGAATGTGACCAATTGCCTTGGTTGGATTCAGGCCTTTCGGGCAGACACTGACGCAATTCATGATGCCACGACAACGAAACACACTAAATGGGTCTTCAAGCGCTGCCAGGCGTTCTTCTGTTGCAGTATCTCTACTATCTACAAGGAACCGATAGGCCTGGAGCAATCCTGCCGGGCCAACAAACTTGTCCGGATTCCACCAGTAAGAGGGACAGGCAGTTGAACAACATGCACACAAAATACACTCGTACAAGCCATCCAGTTTTTCCCTGTCTTCCGGTGACTGGAGACGCTCCTGGCTGGGCGGTGGCTCATCATTGATCAAATAGGGCTTTATTTTCTCGTATTGGTCATAGAATTGCTCCATATCCACGACCAGATCGCGGATAACTGGTAGGCCCGGTAAGGGACGGATACTCAATTTGCCCGATTTCACCACTTCCGAAATAGGTGTCATGCAGGCAAGACCATTTTTGCCATTCATATTCACACCATCAGATCCACATACACCCTCACGGCATGAACGCCGATAAGAAACGGAGGGGTCCTGCTCCTTTAGCAACTCCAGAACGTCTAATACCATCAAGTCCCGACCACCCGGAATTTCAAGATCAAAATCTTGCATATAGCCTGTAATGTCTTTGTCAGGATCGTATCGATATAGACTTATTCGCATTGAGTATGTCCTGTATTAATAAGTTCTTGTCATCGGCTCAAAAGTTGGGACCATCTTGGGTTCCATATTAACCTTGCGCTTCGATAACTCCTTGGTCGTAGGTTGGTAAATGGAATGCGCAAGCCAGTTTTCATCATCACGGTCCTGGTAGTCATCCCGGGCGTGGGCTCCCCTGCTCTCCTTTCTCCCTTCAGCGCAGATGGCGGTCGCTTCAGCTACTTCCAGTAAGTTATCCAGTTCCAGCGCTTCCAGCCGTGCTGTATTAAACGCCGCACTCTTGTCGCCGACACTGGCGTTGGCGATTCGTTGCCGCAGTTCGGCAAGTTTGGCAATGCCTTTCTGCATGGGTTCTTCTCTCCTGAACACACCGAAATTTAACTGCATG